>JAJDAB010000350.1 GCA_029262095.1 Candidatus Hydrogenedentota bacterium | reverse complement strand
CGGCGCGTGCGTGCAGGCCTCCACGTGTACCGTGATGCTATCGCAACCCGCTTCCGCGAAGCGTTCAATGTATTTCTCCGGATTTGCCAACATGAGATGCGCGCTTGCAGGCAATCCACATCGCTGTTTCGCTAGTTTAATCACGTCGAACCCTAACGTGAGATTTGGCACAAACACGCCATCCATGATGTCGTAGTGCAATTCATCACAACCGGATCGCTCAAGCGCGGCAAGGTCACGCTCCAGGTTCAACAAATCCGCGCACATGACCGAAGCGGTGTAAATAAGTTTCCCGTTCTTCATTGAGTTCGCTCCACTAAAAAAGTTTCCACAGCCGCCCGAGTCGGCATCGCGTCTTGCGCGCCCGTCTTGGTCGCGGCAAGCGCGCCCGCAGCATTCGCGTATCGCAATACATTTTCCGGAGTATCCGTACCCCAACCGATCGCCAAGGCCGCAGTAAACGCGTCGCCCGCCGCCACAGTGTCAATAGCGTCTATCGAGAATGCTGGCGCATGGTGTTGTTCGTTTGCCGTGGCGAATAACGCGCCACGCGCGCCAAGTTTTATCACCAGCGTCTCCGTACCCGATTCGTGAAAGTGACCGGCCGCTGTCGCCGCGTCCACTTCCGATTCAATCGGAATGCCTGTAAACGCTTCCGTTTCAGTTTCATTTGGTGACACAACATCCGCGAGCCGCAACAATTCTATCGGCGTGTCCCTCACCGGCCCGGCATCCAGTATCGAAAACACGCCGGCCTTACGCGAAGCAAGGAGTAACGCTTCAACCGTTTCCAGCGGAATCTCAAGCTGCGTAAGGATCACGTCATGCGCTTCGATCACGGGCCGAAGTCGTTCAATATCGATCAGCGAAAGGCCATGATTCGCAGCGGGTGTCACAACAATCGCGTTATTGCCGTCATCCATGACATAGATACACGCGGTGCCGGTCGGCTGATCTGAGTGGATCTTGACGTGACCGATATTGATCCCTTCTCGATCGAGATTGCCACGCAGCATCCCCCCGAATTCATCGTCACCCACGCAACCCACGAATGTCGTCTCAGCGCCCAGCCGAGCTGCCGCAACCGCCTGATTTGCGCCCTTACCACCAGGCACCGTCGCAAACGAGGTGCCTATCAATGATTCACCCGCCCTCGGACATCGTGCCACACGGGTCACAAGGTCTATGTTGGCGCTACCAACGACCAGCACTTTCTTGGACGTATTCGAGATATTGTTCATGCTGATCGGTGCAATTCCAATTGGTTTGGTTCGGTTGCCAGTTTCCCGTTTCAGCGATACTATACGTGCTTTCGCAGCTCAATGCGCCCGAGGAGTTCAACCATGACGACGAGTGCAATCCGCTTTCCAAATGAATCCGAAGAATATCGCGCTGCGCGAGACAGACTATTGGAGGCGGAAATCGCGCTCCGGAAACAAATCGCCGATGTCGCCGCCATGCGCGGGCAACTGCCAATGGGCGGCGCGGTCGAAGATTACGCGTTCGACGAAATCGTGGACGGCGTAGTAAAAGAGACCCGGCTTTCAGACTTGTTTGCCCCCGACAAAGATACGTTAATCCTATACAGCTACATGTATGGACCGGACAATCCATCACCGTGTCCGATGTGCACGGGCATTCTCGATGGGCTAAACGGTCAAGCCCATCATTTGTCGCAACGTGTAAATGTCGCGGTCGTAGGCAAATCACCCGCTCAACGTTTGCAGACGTGGGCCGATGGCCGGGCGTGGAACCACCTCCGATTATTGTCCTCAGAGAAAAACGGCTACCACGATGACTACTTCGGACAAACCTCTGACGGCATGCAGATGCCCATGTGCAATGTCTTCCAAAAGACTCCGAACGGCGTCCGGCACTTCTATGGCAGCGAAATGTTGTACGCCGGCCTCGAAGGCGATCCGCGCCATATGGACCTGATGTTTCCGCTCTGGAATTTTTTCGACCTCACACCCGAAGGCCGCGGCACAGATTGGTATCCAAGTTTGTCCTACGAGTAGAGATTTCCCCCGGATTGGCACAAACAAATTGTCATTCCGAACGGAGTGAGGAATCTACCAAAGGTTTTGGGACCCGCTCTGATTTCTCTAAGAGAGCCGACGTAGTATCTGAACAAATTTGTCTTGAACACCTTTATACGCTCGCTCACCCGGCCCCATAGCTTCAATCGCCGACTGCAACGCCTTGCGATCACCTACAGGCAGTTCGGCACATCGCTCGACATAGATGCGGATCGTGAACAACAGTGCGGATACTTCCGGGAATCCTTGGAGCACCTGACGTTCGACCCGCACGAACAAATCGGCGTCATCAATCTTCCGTCCCTCACCGCATGCGACGCCGTAATCCGGATGAAGATTGAGGTCTTCATAATAGTTGATACCCCACCCAAACCGCTGGAGGGGCTGGTCCGATTTTGCCATGTTTCTGACACCCGCCTGTACTTTTGCGATCCAATCCCGATGGTGCTCAACTGGGTGATGCACTTCCACGAAACTGCCACCGAGTTTCGCCGCTGGATTCCAACCGCTCGGCGCGACAACATGCACCGCCGAGAGCCGATCTTGATCGCCATCGACCTGCACGATTGCAAGGTCTTCGGGAATCTGCGCCGTCAACGCGTCGATGCCGTTTCGGTAGGCAAACCTGCCGCCCTTGGCATAACGAAACGCTTCATCGAACTGAACGGTTTCACCCAGAAGCTTATTCTCGAAAAGGTATCCGCCAGCATTCGCGCGCAATCGAAAATATTCCGGATACTCGACGGCCACGGTATTGGCGACGAATTGGCTGACCGCTTCCCGCACATCGTCGTGTAGCCCATCTTCCGCCACATACGATTCGAATTGGCCGCTCCGGCGCACGACATCATAATTATCAATGAATCGCTGGTAGGAGCTGTCAATCTGAAAGACGCGCGAATCGAACTTGGGATTGCCGAAATCAGCGGCCATCTTATTTCCCATCGGATTCGCGGGAGAGTCGAACGCAAAAGGGCGATAGACAATCGCCTCGTCCAATTTGAATTGCGTTGACGGTGTTTCCGAGTCGCTCATGCATGGCATACTGGCGAACACGTCACAAAACCGCAATTCGGTTCATATCAAAATCGGAGAGACAAATCATGGCGCGATGGTTGATATCGGCAATTCCAGCACTAGCGGTTTGCGTGGCGGCACACGCGGTCGAAACGATTCAAGCCAGCGCAATGCTCGGCATGTTGGAAGAGGAGAACCGACTCGACGCATTCCGAAACATGGACAAGATCTTCCCGGTCAAAGTAATCGAACGCTCGGAGAACCCTTTCCAGTTCAAAGAATCGCTACGTGATATGAGCGAAGTCGAATTCGAATGGCAAGGCTCGAACGCTACAATCGGTTCGTTTCTTGAGAAGACCGTTACGACTGCACTGGTCGTGGTCAAAGACGGCACCATCATGTTCGAACATTACGCACTCGGCAACACCCGCGAATCGAACGCCACTTCGATGTCTGTGGCCAAATCGTTCACGTCCGCGCTGATAGGCATCGCCCTTGAAGAAGGCCTCATCAAGTCTATAGACGACCCAATCGAAAAATACGTGCCGGAACTAAAAGATTCCGGCTACGCGGGCGTCACCATCAAGCATATCCTCCAAATGTCGTCCGGTATCGGTTTTAGCGAGGTATACGACGATCAAACCTCGGATATCATTCTAATGATGGGCCAAATGGCCGGCGGCAAATCGATTGTCGAATATGCTGCCGCGCTCGAGTCCGAAGAGACGCCGGGCACGAAGTTCAATTACGCGAGCATCGACACCAACGTGCTCGGCATGCTGTTGGAGAATGTCACCGGCAAGAGTCCAGCGAAATACCTCGAAGAGAAAATTTGGAAACCGATCGGGATGGAGTCCGACGCAACGTGGGCCACGGACAATCACGGCAACGTCCTGACGTTTGCATGGCTCAACGTGACCGCGCGCGACTTCGCAAGGTTTGGACACCTATACCTAAACGAAGGCCGTTGGGGTAGCGAACAAGTCGTACCCGAGAAATGGGTCAACGAATCAGTCGTGCCGGGCGAGGACTACCTGAAGCTCACCGACCACTATGTCCCGGGGTGGGACATCGGGTATCAATACCAGTGGTGGGTGCCTGAAAGCGACGAAGGCGAGTTCACAGCGATTGGCGTGTGGGGCCAGTACATCTACGTCAACCGGATCCAAAATCTTGTCATCGTCAAGAACAGCGTCGACCCGGATTTCGATATGCGCGACATGGAAACCATCGCTGCATTCCGCGCGATTGGGCGCGCACTGAAGTAGAACTACCGTTAGACACCGCTCAGTTCCGGTGAGACCGAAACGACGGGCGTTTCAGGAGTAGTAGTGACACCCGCCGCAGTGCGAAGTTCCTCGTACGCCTCTTGCAAGTAGTTGGCGTATACATTCATATCCGGAATGCAATCCGGGTCGCCAGCAAGTGTCACTTGCAGCGACGGCCCATACGTGATCGCGGCAAAGATCAATCCTGTGGCCGGGGCCACAGGCACAAGCGGACGGAAATTTTCGATCTGCCGGCCGCCGAGAAATGCGGTCATTTCGGGCCAGCGGACATTGGTCGCGTACAAGTTGCGCGGCAGGTTTTTCTTGAATCGCATCAGCAAGCCGTTGAACAACTCGGACGTGATAGACGCGCCCAAGAATCGAAGCAACGGAGCAGGCAAAAAGAAACTCTGCAACGTAAGCGTCTCCTGCATCGTTTGTGCGAGGCTCACGTCTTTTGCCTTACGCGTATACTCTGTAATGCGACGTAACCGCTCGATTGGATCATCGATCCCCATCGGAGTGAGTGTGGGAATAAGCGTCGCGTGGTTGCCCCACGCGTCTTGGCTTTCGGCATCACGAATATTCGCCGCAAGATGGAATCGGCAAAAGCGTTCGGCAACTTCCGAACCCTCTTCGCGCGCGATTCGATCCAACATGCCTCCGACTGCGGTCAAAAACACATCGTTCACCGTGCCACCGTGTTCACTTCGAATCGCCCGCATTTCTTCCAACGCCAAATTCACGAACCCGTATTGTGTTCGACCCGAAACGTTCGCATTGAATTCAAAGCGTAGACCCGGCGCCTTAGCGTATTGCTTCAAGAGCGCTTTACTCTCTGCCCGTTCACTCTTCGGCCGTGGGTTAGGCGGCGTGCCTGTGGCCATTCGGCGCGCCTCGGACAATCGTTTCGAGGTGCCAGTCGCTAATGCATTGTAGACTCTCGCAATGCCAGACGGCGTCCGCGCACCTGTATGTTCCGGTAGGATTGCCGGTTCCTTACGCATCCCCGTTTTCTCGAAATCCATAATCGTCGCGTAAATTTTCTCGCCGCCCTGGCCATCAGTCATGCAGTGGTGCACTTTCATCAGCGCCGCGCCGCGCTCGTCTGCAAGACCATCAATGAGAAAAATCTCCCAAGGGGGCCGACTCATATCGATGTGGGAGCTCATGATGTCCGAGACAAACGCGTGAAGTTGCTCCTCCGTGCCAGGTGCAGGCAACGTGATCTTGGTGATGTGATTCCGAAGATCGAACGCATGGTCGTGCTCCCACGTCGGCAAACCAAGACCCAGCGGGGTCTTCACAACCTTTTGCCGCATTCGCGGCATCAACGCGAGCCGGTGCGTGAAATCGCTGACATAATCGTCAAACGGGATCGGACCATCCAAATGGATAAGCGCAGCAACACCCAGGCTTACCTTCTTGTTCTCCATATAGATAAGCATTGAATCGGTCGTGGACAGATATTCGGGGGCAGCCATGTGCATTCTTCTCCAAAATAGTTCTTCGGTTGGTTCTTGATTAGACCATCGATCGTCGTAAGTCGTTTCATAATAAAGATGAACGACCTGTCACCTGCTATGATTGAGGGCAAATTCAGCCAGGATGCCACCGATTTTGGCACCAATTGAATGAATGGGGCATGTGCTCGGTTACTCTGGAACATCGCGGTGGCCATTCAGGATCAGTCCACGAAGGGATATATCAAACGTATGCGTCTTCATTATTTGTTCGCGGTAATTCTAGTCGTATCCGGCGTACCTGATGCGCGGGCCACCGATGAGGTGGACCGCCTCTTCGAGTTTGAGTACCGCGTGTCGCTCCGCGAACTAAGGGGCCAAGCCAAAGTCTGGATCCCCGTCCCGCAAGATACTCGCTATCAAGGGATAGTAAACCTGGAAGTCGATACGGATGCGAACCATTCATTCGTGACCGATGCCGTCTACGGAAATCGATTCGTACTTATCGAGGGAGACGAGGGCAAAGTCGACGCCACAATTACGTTTGCGGTCGAAAGGCAACGGCGGACTACTCCAAGCGGCGAAGTGTCGCCTTTGACCGCGATCGAACGTAGTCGTTATCTCGCCCCTTCGAGCATGGTAATCATCGATGGAGTTGTCCGTGAGGAAGCCGATCGCATCGCGGGCAATGCACCAACGCCGTACACCAAAGCACGTAGCCTCTACGATCACATCGTCAACACCGTGCGCTACGACAAGAGCGGTAAGGGTTGGGGTCGAGGCGATGCCGTATATGCCTGTGACTCTCGCGCCGGCAACTGCACCGACTTTCATTCACTCTTCATCGGCGAGGCGAGATCACTCGGCGTGCCCAGCCGGTTCCTGATGGGCTTCAGCATCCCGCGCGATAAATCGTCCGGCAAAATCGGCGGCTATCATTGCTGGGCAGAGTTCCACGAAGATGGGAATGGCTGGATTCCGCTCGACGCCTCAGAGGCATTCAAAGACCAAACACGACGTGAAGAACTCTTCGGCGGCCTCGATGCTGATCGCGTCCAATTCACGATGGGCCGCGACATCACACTCCCCGGTATGGCTGGCAAACCCTTAAACTTCGCCATCTATCCCTACGCCGAAGTCGATGGCAAACCGCACGAGGACATCGAGTATTCGTTTGGGTTTCGCGATCAGGAACCTACATCACCAATCCCGTAAATCCTGTCATCCTGTCAAAAACGGGTGCTGCGACCGGAAGATGCACTACCTTGCGTCACGCGTAGCACCCAGCTAAAGTGGCAACGGTAATCTGACCATCATGAAAAACAATCTTCACCGCCGCATATTCATTGGCATGTTCGTGGGCCTCGTCCTGGGGCTGGCGCTGAATTACTTTGCCAACCCCGACAGCTCGCTCTACATCAACGCGATCTGGTGGCTAGACCTTTTTGGCAAGACCATCTTCGTCGGTGGCCTCAAGATGATCATCGCACCGCTAATCTTCGCTTCGATTGTCGCCGGCATCAGCACACTGCCCAACATGCGCGAACTCGGTAACATCGGCGGCAAGACCATGCTCTACTACGTGACCACCACGACCATCGCGGTGGCGATTGGCGTCGCGGCCGTACTAATTATTCGCCCCGGCGAGAAGGCCGCATCGCAAAGCATTCGCGCCGAACGCGAAGCCGAAATTCAAGAATATGTCGCGGCATTCACAACGGAATCGGGACTCGACCCAGCGACGCCGGAAGGCGAGCCAGCGTTTCGCAGGTACATCAGCGACCACGAAGACATCGCCGCCGGCTCCAGCGGAGACAGCGACAAGTACTCACGCATGAACACGGCTTCTGAACAATCGCCCGGCGATATGTTAAAGACTCAAATCCTGATGAAAGTTCTGGAGAACCCGTTCAACGCACTGGCGCAATCGCCACCAAACGCATTGGGCATTATCTTTTTCGCGATGCTCACCGGGCTTGCATGCCTCGCACTAGGTGAACAAGCTAAGCCTGTGATCTCTTTTTTCCAGAGCTTTAACGACGTAATGATGAAAATCACGATGTGGATGATGGAAGTCGCGCCTTTTGCTATCGGTTGCCTCATCGCATCCGTCATCGCGGAGCTTGGCACAGAGGCCCTCCAATCGCTGGGCTGGTATTGCATCACCGTCATCGGCGGCATCTTTGTCCACTGTTGCGTGCTATTGACCCTCGTAGCAACGGTCGGCGGCATGTCGCCGTTGACATTCTTGCGCGGCATTCAAGACGCTTGGCTCATCGCTTTTTCCAGCACTTCGTCCGCCGCCACGTTGCCGGTCACGATTCATTGCCTTACGAAAAAGTTGGATGTCGACGAAAAGGTCGCCGAGTTCGCACTCCCCGTGGGCGCCACGGTCAACATGGACGGTACGGCGCTCTACGAAGGCGTCGCGGTCATCTTCCTGATCCAAATGTACGGCGGACTGGCCGACGTGCCGATCGTACTTACGGCAGGGACAACAGGCGTCATCTTTATCACCGCGGTCATGGCGTCAGTCGGTGCGGCGGCCGTACCAAGCGCAGGCCTAATCACAATGGCCATCGTTGCGACGGCGGTGGGATTACCCCTCTACTATATCTTCATCATCTTCGCAGTCGATCGCATGCTCGACATGTTCCGCACATCGACCAACGTCCTCGGCGACGCGGCTGGCGCGGTCATCGTCAACCGTCTGGAGCGGAAGCGCCTGGACGCCGCTGCCGCAGGCACTCCGTAAGCGCTATCCCTGCACTGACCGAAGCGTTAAGCGACGTGATCGGACCATCAATCGGAATCCGCAAGCGCAGGTCGCACTTCTCCGAGACTAATCGCCGCACACCTTTACCCTCGCTGCCGATGACAATGCCGGTTCGCCCCGTTAAGTTCGCATTCCACAAATCCTGATCCGCGTCGGCGGCCAATGCGGAGATCCAGAAACCGGAGGACTGCAAATGCTCTATCGATCGCGTTAGATTCGTCACGCGTACAAGGTCGAGATACTCCATTGCGCCAGCAGCACTCTTCATCGCGGCAGACGACAACGGCGCGGATCGATCTTTCGCGAAGATGACACCGGCAGCCCCACACGCGGCAGCGCTACGTACGATCGCGCCAAAGTTGCGCGGGTCCTCAATCCCATCGAGCAGTACTGCGATAGCGTCCGGACGGTCTTTGAGTCGCGCCAGCCAAGCGTCCAGATCCAGCAGCGGCAATCCTTCCGCTTCAAGCACCACACCTTGATGGGTTTCGCCCCGGACCATGTCGTCGAGGTCGCGCCTGGATCGCGACTCCACTGGAATACTCAAGGCGGCGGACACAATCTCCTCAAGACCCTTTGCCCCGTCCAACACAAAAAGCCTGCGCGCGGGACGTTTCTCCGCGCGCAGGCATTCAAGAACCGGTATGCGCCCTATTACGTGATCGGCCACAGCGCTCGCCGTGCCGCACGCTGGACTAACTTACCATTGTCCAACCTGGCCCAACTCATGCGTTTCTCGCAACTTGTCAACGCGCAACTTGATCGCATCATTCGGCGCGATTCGATCATCGTAAGAGTGGCCATCAATATTCACTAAACTGACGAGGAGCAGAATTGCCTCAGGATATTTCGTCTGTTTTTCGTACGCCTTAGCCAATCGGTATTGATTGTACAGCGCATTCTTCCCTGACGGATACAATCGTATCGAGTCTTCCAATATCTTGGCGCCTTTTTCATACCGCAACGTCTTCAAAAGAAAACTCGCCAGCCGCGTCAGTCCGGCTTCATTCAGTTCGTTCTGTTTCTCGTCTTCTCCAGCTTCCACGGCGAACTTGTTGTGCATATAATTCACACCACCCGAAGAAACCAACCACCCGATACCGAATATGACGAGAATGATGATCGGAAATTTTGCCCAACTAAGATCCATGAGTCCCTCCTTACGTGACCAACGGTCAACATCGGCACCAACCGCCAGCCACCATTAATAAATGCGCAGCATCCGCTACGCTACTAAATACCAAATCTCGCACGAACACTTTCCACAAACGGCGTCAGCATTGGAATTTCGAATATCGTACCGACAACGCCAATGGCCACCACGATTATTGCTAGAACAATGAGCTGGCCCAGAATCTTGCCCAATGCCCGCGGAATTCCAAATAATGTCCCGCCGGTCTTCCGTTCAAGCGACCCCGCTCGTTGCGTGAACGCTTCATGATTCGCTTTGCACTCATCGCCACAAAACATCCCCGTCGGCCCAACCACTTTGTTAAATGGGGTTACCGGAGATCCGCATTGTTTACACCGCCCGATCGCGTCAACCGCGGACGACACCGCTTTCTTGTTCAAATCCGTCATTGCCGCCACCTCCTCGCCAAGAGCACCCGGCGGCTAGCATACCAAATCATACCGCTCGGTATAACCAAGTCCGTTTGTAGCTAGTCGGGTTTCACGTCCAGCGAACGTGCCGCAACCTCTTCCCGCATGCGCGCAACGAATGCGTCAACCGTTTGCGAACCGATATCGCCGTCTTTACGATGCCGCACCGAAACGGAGTCAGCGTCCCGCTCTCGCTCGCCAACAACCAGCATATACGGTATCTTGTCAGTCTGCGCTATCCGTATCTTGTATTTCAGGGTCTCGTTACTCAGATCCGCTTCCACACGAACACCCGCCGCACGCAGCCGATCTCGCACGTCGATCGCGTACGCATCGAACGCCTGCGCCACCGGCACAACTATCGCCTGGACCGGTGCCAGCCACGTAGGAAATGCGCCCGCGAAATGCTCGATGAGAATGCCCAAGAATCGCTCGATCGACCCATATACCACCCGGTGAATGACGACCGGGCGATGCGCGCTGCCGTCCGCCCCCGTATATTCGAGATCAAACTTCTCCGGCATTGCGAAATCGAGTTGCACGGTGGCGCATTGCCACGACCGCTTTAAACTGTCCCGAATGTGAAAATCGATCTTCGGACCATAAAACGCGCCGTCGCCTTCATTAAGAACATATTCGACACCCTTAGCATCCAAGGCATTCTGCAATCCCGACGTCGCGCTTTCCCACATTTCGTCGCTGCCAATGGATTTTTCCGGTCGTGTGCTGAGCTCAATTGAATAGTCAAAACCGAATTTCGCATACACCTCATCGATAAAATCGATGAGCGCGTGCACTTCGTCCTGAATTTGGTCCGGCGTCAGAAAAATATGGGCGTCATCCTGCGTGAAATTCCGCACGCGCGTAAGGCCATGCAACACACCCGACTTCTCGTGCCGATGCACCGATCCGACTTCGGCGAGCCGCAACGGCAAATCACGGTAGCTCGTCTGACCCGACTTAAACACCAACATCGCGCCCGGACAGTTCATCGGCTTTACCGCAAATTCCCGGTCGTCAACCGTGGTGAAATACATGTTCTCTTTGTAGTTGTCCCAATGCCCGGACTTATGCCATAGCGAGACGTCCAAAATCGTCGGCGTACGAATTTCGCCATAGCCACGTTTCGCATGTTCTTCACGCCAATAGCTCATCAGCTCGTTGAGAACCGTCATACCCTTGGGATGAAAAAATGGAAAACCTGGGCCTTCCTGGTGAAAGCTAAACAAGTCGAGTTGTTTACCTAACTTGCGGTGATCGCGTTTCTCGGCTTCAGCGAGCAATTCGAGATGCTCGTCCAACATCTTCTTCTTCGGGAACGCAGTGCCATAGATGCGCTGCAGCATCGGACGCTTCTCATCACCACGCCAATCCGCCCCGGCAAGGCTCAACAATTTGAACGCCTTGAGCGAACCGGTCGATGGCACGTGCGGGCCGCGGCAAAGGTCAGTAAAATCTGCGTGTTGGTAATAGGTGATGGTCCCGTCTTCAAGATCCTCGATCAGTTCAACCTTGTACTGATCGTCGCGTTCCTTGAAGTATTCAAGCGCATCCGCCTTCGATACGTCGATCCGTTGAAACGAATCGTTTTGTTTCGCGATTTTAGCCATCTCCGCTTCAATAGCGGGAAACTCGTCCTCCGACAACGGCGGGTCGCATTCGATATCGTAATAGAAGCCGTCTTCAATCGCGGGCCCAATGGCGAATTTCGTGCCAGGTCGCAGGTGTTGAATCGCCGACGCCATAAGATGCGCCGCGCTGTGATTGAATACGTCTTGCCCCTCGCGGCTGTCGAATGTCACGATGGCAACCGCATCGCCATCTTCGAGCGGCGTGGGCAAGCCCATCACTTCGCCGTTGATCGTCGCGCCCGTGGCGGCCCTGGCGAGCCCGTGACTAATAGACTTTGCGAGGTCCAATGCCGAACTGCCGACTGGCAATTCACGAGTGGACCCGTCCGGCAGTTTTACGATAATGATTCCTGTCGCTACGTCTGACACCTTGAAATTCCTAGTTGAGACTCAATACGAAGATTACCGCACATATGCGCAGAACCCGCGCAACGGCGTAAACACCGTATTCTGCCACGCAAAGGGGGGTGAATTGAAGGAGAACATCGTCCGTCTCGCCGCGCATGTGCTATGCTCCCGACAGGGGAGCGCGGCAAACGCGCTAGGATAGAACCTTATGGGGTTCCATCGCGGGGGACGCATGGGAAGCCACAGTCAAGAACCGACACGACGCGACTTTCTCGCGCAGGCGGCCACCGTCGGCGCGCTCGCTGGCTGTACGACGACCAGCGCCACGGGACCATCTTCCGCCGCAGCCGGTCCTGCCGTACGCCGCAAACTGGGTGCGAACGACAAGGTCCGCTGCGGAATTATTGGTGCCGGTGGACGCGGTTCCACGCTGCTACAGGAGACCCTTCGTCGAGACGACGTGCTAGTCGTGGCGGTTTGCGATGCATACGACGTCTGGCGCGACCGTGCCGTAAACTGGTGCAAGGAGCATTACCCCGCCGTCGGCAGTTACCACCTGTACCCCGAAATGCTGGCGACCGAAAACCTGGACGCCCTCATAATCGCGACGCCCGACCACATTCACGCCGATGCGGCAATGGCCGCGCTCGATCACGCGATAGATGTGTATGTCGAAAAGCCAATGACACTTTCAGCGGAAGAGGCCACTGCGTTACGGAAACGTGCTAAAGATACGGGCGGAGTCGTGCAAGTCGGCACTCAGTTGCGCAGCACCGATATCTACAAGCGCGCGCAGGATCTATATCAATCCGGCACAATCGGCACGCTCGCTGAAGTCCAAGTAAATCGGCACGTTGGTGATGGCCTAGCGAATTACAATGCGCCACCCGCAGAAGCAAATGCCTCCAATGTACACTGGGATGAATTTCTTCACGGGACCAAGAACTACCGGTTCGACCCACGCCGCTTCTTTCAATGGCGGTTGTTCGAGGAGTACTCGAACGGCGTCAGCGGCGACCTAATGATGCACCACCTAGACGCGTTCCATTTCATCACGGGGTGCGGAATCCCCGAGCGCGCGATGTCAATTGGCGGAATCTACCACTACGACGATGGCCGTACGGTCCCGGACACGGTCAGTTCGATCTTCAGCTATTCCGAGGGTTTCCATTTCAATTATACGACCACGCTCGTCAACGGCCACTACGGTATTGTCGAGCGATACTTAGGAAGCGACGGTGTACTCGAGATTACCGGTATGGGCGTTTTGAAGGTGATCAAGCGGGACTTCGAAAACGTCTTCGAATCAGAAGGGCTTGATACCCGCGGACACATCGAAAACTTCATCGATTGCGTGCGCAGCCGCCAAACACCCATTGCGTCCATCGACGCAGGATTCCAAGGCGCGGTAACCTGTCACATGGCCGTGCAATCGGAACGGACGGGTGAAGCCGTTCATTGGGATCGCAAACAAGAATCAATAAAGCAGCGCCGGAGCCGGCGCGCCTAAACTCGCGCAGTATCCAATAACGTTCTCGGGGGGACGCCACGATGCCGTCAAGCGAATGGTTCTACGTTCAAGATCGCCAAAAAGTCGGGCCGGTATCCAAAGAACAGATCAGATCCCTGTTCGAAGACGGGACCATCTCGGGCGACGATTTGGTTTGGACGCAAGGGATGAGCGAATGGAAACCAGCCAGCCAAGTGCAGGCCCGATTCGCTGCACCGGTCACTGCAAGCCCACCACCGCCAAGGCCGCCCGAGGAGAACTTGGAACCGGCTATTGATATGGCCGCGCCGGTCACCACGGACGAGACCGCAGCGGCCTATGATGTCGGTGAAGGGCTGGGTATTGAACGCAAGTACGCACCATCGGAGGAGCAGGAATACGCCCATTTTGGATTGCGTTTGGCGGCGATAATCATTGATTACTTTATCGTTGTACCACTCAATCTATTAGTCATAGTGCCAGGATATGTCTTCGTAGTCGCGATGTTCAGCACTCAAGGGGAATTTGGGGAACCACAACTATCGGCCGTTGGCGGTCTGTTGGCACTGATGTTGAACCTACTATCCGCAGTGATCCCATGGCTGTACTTCGCACGCCAGGAATCCGGGATCAAAATGGCGACAATCGGCAAACGCGTGGTCGGTATTCAGGTACTCGACACCGATGGATACCCGGTATCTTTTTGGCGAGCGACTGGGCGATACTTCGCGAAGATCATATCTGCAATTCCATGCTCAATTGGGTTTCTATTCCCGCTATTCACTCCAAAAAAACAAGCGTTGCATGACATGATCGCTTCCTGCGTCGTCGTCCGCGCCAAGTAACAGGCCGCTAAAAATCGATTACGTCTAGACCGGGAATCGAAGACTCAAGCGGAATCGTTTCGATTGCTGTCGCGCCGAGTTTCGCCAACGCGTACCGCACCTTTGCGATCGGCAGTACTTTGCTTGCGGCGTCGAGCTGAATACTAAACTCGATGAAATTGACGCCTTCGTTGATCGTCGGCTCATCGCCAAATAGGTGGTTATCCCCCAAATATTTGACGATCGCCTCCTGCTGATCTTTCTTCGCGTTGAAGAACATCAGCACTTTATTCTCGGCGTGGATTGCACCGTATAAATTCAGCAGGAACATCCGGGCGAGGTCGTATTTCTCCGCATCATCTCGAAGCGCCGGATTCGCCCAGACCCCCGCATCCGATCGCATCACATCATCGACAATGACGAGACCGTAGTTACGAAGCGCGCTACCCGTCTGCGTGATCTCCAGACCAAAATCGACGGACTCATTCAACACTTTCGCCTCCGTCTTCCCCCACGTCTCATAGATCACAATGCCTTTGTCAATGCGCGACGGCGTCTTAAACTTCTGCACGGAGAACTTGTCGTGGGTTTCACCGTACCCAAGCGCTTTCGCCTTTTCCCGGAACCAGTCCAGCGCAATATACGGCATTTCCGAGACCATTGAGACCAACGGCTTTTCTTTCAGCAGCTCCGCCAACCACCTATCACATTCGGGCGTACTGCCGTCCGAATTGGGCCGCGCAATGATGACAATGCGCACCGAGCCGCGTTGCAACGGCAAGACTTTTTGCAGCGCAATATCCGAATCATATTCGTACCTAAACTCGAGCCTTCGCTCACGGACCCAGTCATCCCCGCCAATCGCGATATCGACTTCGCCAAGTGAAAGCTGCGCCCCAAACTCCTGCGGCCGACCATCCCACCCCACCAAAAACGGCGTCACTGGAAACGAGCTTGGACCTCCCCGGTCATACCCCTTACTCGGAAAACCGGCATCATCCAACAGATTTGTCAGGCTCCCGCCTCGGTTCGGATCAGCCAGCGAACCGGCAGGCAAACCAATGATAAGTTGTTGTTCATTCATGACTTAGCGTGAATCTCCAACACGTTGGGAGTGCATAATACTGATCGGAACGAATGGCACGACACCTCTCATCTATATGAAATGTCATGCAGCCCTCGATCATAGCATACGATCAAGCGTTCACACACGGAGAGGAAAAAATGTCGCCACTTCCGGGTCGGCGGTGTCTCTATGGAGGAGGCCTTTGGAATGAGACCTTTCGATTGCCCCTGCGTTAGTGCTTAAGGGCCAGATGGAAAAACTCGATCCTCCTCCGCGCTTCGCCGGAATGCCCTGGCATGGCCTGCAACGACCCTGTAGGCGCCTCTAACCCCAATGCCATTGGCGTAGCGCCGGTTGGATAAAGCGGTACGGCGGTCGTCCTTCCGCCGTACCGCCAGTCTATTCGGCTTCGATGAGAACCGTGGCTTCTACTCCTCCCTCGGAGGATAGATGGGGGGAGTGCAACCTGAGACATCGTAAAACACAATCAAGCTGGTGCTAAAACAAGTTGGCCCCAATCGCGGCAAACAACATCGCGTAGGGCACACAACTAATCGCCGCACACCACGCGTGACGTCGCAACGGCACTTCATAGACCCCCGCTGCCGTATTGACCAAATGCGGTCCCCAAGGAATCCACCGCGCACATATGAGAAAAACGGGGTGATGCGCTGGAAATCGTTGTAGCCATTGCGGCAAGCGCGAACGCGCAGCATCGAAATCGAAGTCCCGCGCGGTTCTTCGCGCCACAAAATACTGCACAAATGCCGCCCCGTATAATCCCAACCACGAAAACGCCGCGCCCAACCAAAACCCGTACACGGTCGAAAGGCCCATGATCACAAATTCACTCGGAAACGGCGAGACCGCCAGTATTGCCAGCACCGGGACCAGCGCGACTCCAATCCAATAGCCATATGCCTCACGCAGCGCTTCCGGGCCACCGCTGGACCGCACCCACCACAGAAACACCGCGCCAGCAAGAACGATGAGAAGGATCAGCCAAGACCCACGGGAGCGGAAAACTGAATTGGTCTTGTTCATATTTCTGCACGATCCCCTCACACTGTTCGCACTTTCCACGATCATTGAGTCCTATTGGTTCGAAGTATCGAAAGAGATTCCGACGTTCCTCCGGTGTTGCAGGATTAAGTCCTTGATGCCCACATCGAACGCACCGGTTCATCCAGCGTTGCAGTTTAGGATACCCGCGTAAATACTCTAAACCGTCCCCGGCATCGCCCATCGGTTCTAGTTCGAAGCCGACAATTCGCGCGGGAGTTTGAAGTGGACGTCTTCCATCATCACTTCGCGTTCTTCTACTTCGACGGGTCCGCGTGCTCGGAACCAATCGATGACGCCTTGGACGAGCAGTTCGGGTGCAGACGCTCCCGCGGTGAGCAGAATCGACCCGATACCATCGAGCCAGGCTTCGTCGATCATGTTGGCGTCGCTGATTAATTGCGCTGGCTTGCCTTCGGCGCGGCAGATTTCCGCGAGTCGATTGGAGTTCGCGCTTTCACGATCGCCGACGACCAACACAAAGTCGACGCCGGGGGACAGCTCCGCAACGGCTGCTTGCCGATTGGACGTCGCGTAGCAGATGTCCGACTTTGGCGGGCCTTGAATGTTCGGATACTTTTCACGCAGTTTCTTGATCACACGGTCACAGTCCTGCACGCTCAACGTGGTCTGCGTGATATAGGAAACGTGATCCGGATTCGGCACATCCAGCGCATCAACATCTTCTGAGGAAAACACGAGGCGGATATGTTCAGGCGCCCAGCCCATCGTGCCCACGGTTTCGTCATGGCCATCTTCGCCGATGAGGATGATGGTGTAATCGCCCTCCGCAAACCGGCGCGCTTCGTTGTGGACTTTTTCAACCAGCGGACACGTCGCGTCGATCACTTCCATCTGATACTTATCCGCGTGAGCATACCGCTCGGGACTAACGCCGTGCGCACTAAACAGCAACCGCGCGCCCTCCGGCACTTCACTCAATTCCTTTACGAAGACCGCGCCACGATCACGCAGCTCATCGACCACGTGCTTGTTGTGCACGATATCGTTCAACACATACACGGGTGCGCCATATCGATCGAGCGATTCCTCCACGCACTTAATCGCCCGCTCCACACCCGCACAAAAGCCACGCGGCTTTGCCAATACAATTTTCATGTCAACTCCATCGATATTCTCGTTGAGTTATTTCGCACGGATTCGCCGAAACCCCGGGTCTACTAAGAAAACACCCCGTATTCCGCACAAATTTCTTGGCGGTTTATCCCTAAGCAACCGTAATTCGATCATCCAAATAAACATCCTGAATCGCATGCAACAACGCGACGCCGTCTTTCCTCGGACGTTGGAACGCTTTTCGGCCACTAATGAGGCCCATGCCGCCCGCCCGTTTGTTGATGACCGCCGTGCGCACCGCTTGTTCAAGGTCATTCTCGCCCGAGGCGCCGCCGGAGTTTATCAAGCCGACCCGGCCCATGTATCCATTCGCGACCTGATAACGGCACAAATCAATGGGGTGGTCGCTGCTCAACTCCTTGTACATGCGCTCGTCGTACTTGCCATACGATTCGCCGTTCTGATTCATCGCGGGATAACCGCCGTTCAGCTCCGGCAATTTCTGTTTCACGATATCCGCGTGAATCGTCGCGCCCATGTAGTTGGCTTGGCCGGTCAAATCGGCGGATACGTGATAATCCTTGCCCTTCTTGAAAGCGCTGTTCCGCATGTAGCACCACAAGATCGTTGCCATACCCAGGTCATGTGCCAGCGCGAACGCATTCGCGATCTCGGTGATCTGGCGCGTTGAATCCGCCGACCCAAAAAAGATCGTCGCACCAATGGCTGCCGCGCCCATGTCAAAGGCTTGTTGTACGGTTCCATAAAGGTGATGTTCATACTTGTTCGGGTACGTCATCATCTCGTTGTGATTAATCTTCACAACGAACGGCAGCTTGTGCGCGTACTTCCGCGCGACAATTCCGTGCACCCCCGACGTCGTCGACACGGCATTGCAACCGCCCTCAATCGCCAACTCGCAAATATGCGCCGGGTCGAAGTAGTCCATATTCCTGGAAAAACTGTACCCCGCAGAATGCTCAACACCTTGATCGACCGGAAGAATCGAGACGTACCCCGTCCCCGCCATCCGGCCCGAATTATACAATCGGTGCAAGTTTCCAAGCACCTTATTCGACCGGTCAGACTGCGCCCAAATCCGGTCAATAAAATCCGGACCCGGCAGATGCAGACGTTCTTTCGGAATAGTCGTGCAGGTATGCGACAACAACAACTCGGCGTCCGCGCCAAGTAAACGTTCTGTATCGGAACTGGACTTCGTAACGGTAGCCATTTTTCTACTCCTGGGAAGTGCGCGGAAATGAATTTGCCCAGTAGTATAGCACCGAAATACACTGAAAATAACCGCCGATCTTCCATCGAACCCGTACGACGCGCTATACTACCCACCGCGCACGCGCTCATGCGCCGCAAGTATCCGCCCTCCAACTGACAGCAAGAAGGACAATCAAAATGCCATTAGTACCCATGCGACAAATCCTCGACGAAGCCGCCATTGGCGGTTATGGCGTCGGCGCGTTCAATATCAACAACATGGAACAAATCCAGGCGATCATGCAGGCCGCGCAAGAGACCAAGAGCCCGGTCATCATGCAAGTCAGCCGTGGCGCGCTGAAATATGCCAACCGTCTTTACCTGCGCCGCTTGGTTGATGCCGCTGTCGAATTGAATCCAGATATCCCGATCGCGTTGCACTTGGATCACGGCAATTCCTTCGAAACGTGCAAAGACGCCATCGAGCTGGGATTCACCTCCGTCATGATGGATGGCTCCCTCGACGAGGACGGCAAGACGCCGAATAGTTATGAGAAAAACGTCGACGTTACACGCCGAGTCGTCGAAATCGCACATCCTGCCGGTGTTACTGTAGAAGGCGAGTTGGGTTGCCTAGGTGGCATCGAAGATGGTCACGGCGCAGGCATCGCGGTCGATGACACCGAGCACTTAACCGACCCGGACCAAGCCGGTGATTTCGTCGAGAAAACTGGTATCGACGCACTAGCCGTCGCCATTGGTACGAGCCACGGCGCGTACAAATCATTGCGCAAAGACCCGAAGTCCGGCAAGATGTTGCCGCCCGCGTTGGCCATGGAAACCATCCACGCGATCCACGAAAAGATGCCGAACTGCCACATGGTCATGCACGGGTCCAGCTCCGTCCCGAAAGAGCTGGTCGACCTCATCAACCAATACGGCGGCGACATGCCCGGCACCTACGGCATACCTGTCGACCAAATTCAGGACGGCATCAAACACGGCGTCCGCAAGGTCAACGTCGACACCGATATGCGGCTCGCAATGACCGGCGCCATCCGCAAATACATGAACGAGAACCCCGCCAAATTCGACCCGCGCGACTATCTTGTACCCGCGCGCGCAGCCGCCGCGGAGATGTACAAAGCCCGCATGATCGCCTTCGGCCAAGCCGGCCACGCAAGCGATTACGCCCCGAAAACACTCGATGATTTGAAGACGCTATACGGAGAACCTGCGACGGCATAGTGGCCGCAGTTCCGGTTTTTCTGCTACGGCGTGGTAGGAGTATAGTTCCAGTATGGAAACCGTGCTCCAAGTCTTTGTTGTGCTCGTGGCATTCGTCATTGTCTTGGCGATATTGTTTTCCGTTCTGGAGTGGATCTCGAAGGACGCGACACGCCGCGGCAAGTCGCCGTTTCTCGTGTTCATCGCCGTCGTATTTTTCTTTCCGTGGGGTCTCGTTGCTTGGCTGCTATTTCGCCCGGACCCAATTGACCCGCAGGGTGAGCGGATTCGATTTCACTGACCACCGCACGCAGTAAGATCACGGGATGTATCAATACGTGTAAGCGTGGAAACAGAGTGCAGTCATGCCGAGATTCCGTGATGAAAATCAAGGCAGGCCCTACGGCAAGAAATGAGCCACAGAGCTCACAGATAACGCCGAAAAACGCCAGGGGTTGTCTGCCTTCGATTGACGCGCTTCTCTGTGAACTCTGTGCTCTCTGTGGCAAACCTTTTCTGTCATGCCCATGTTCATCTTCTACGGCGTCGGCACGTTGGTCGGTGGCGGGTTTCTGCGCGCTGATTGGCAGAGTCTGACAGCGTTAATCCCGTAACTCAGTCAAACACGATCACGCCCCGCGCATTCTTGCCGCTTTCGAGATCGTCGAACGCTTGTTGGGCTTCATCGATGGTGTAGGTCTTTGTAATCATGTTGTCGAGATCGAGTTTGCCCTCTTGGTACAGGCCGAGCATGCGCGGGAAATCTTCGGGTGGATTCGCGCTGCCGTACATACATCCGCAGAGCTTTTTCGCCATTAACGGAAACGAAAATGCATTGACCGACATACTGTCTTTTCGTTTTCCGATGCCGACGAGGACCGTCGTGCCGCCCGCGCGCGTGGCGGCTGATGCTGTTTCCATTACCGAGCCAATGCCGATAGCTTCGAATGCGTAATCGACGCCCTTCCCGTCCGTCAGTGCGCGAATGCTTTTCACCACATTCTCGTCCGCGACAAGTCCATCCGTCGCGCCGAACTGCTTCGCCATATCAAGTTTCGCTGTGTCCAAATCGACAGCAATGATCTGCTTCGCTCCCGCCACTCGAGCGCCTTGAATGGCCGAGATACCCACACCGCCGCAACCAAATACCGCTACGTTCGAACCCGGTTCAACTTCCGCAGTATTCAAAGCCGCGCCGACTCCGGTAGTCACGCCACACCCAACCAACGCGGCAGCCTGCAACGAAATGGATTTGTCTATCGGAACAATGCTGATGTCCGGCACGACGGCATACGGTGCCATACAGCCCAGGCCGCACATCACGCCGATCTCTTCACCGTTTAACGTCACGCGAGACGTACCGTCCATCTGTCGTGCCATATTTAACGGTCCGGCCGCCTCGCACAAGAACGGTTGCCCACGCTTACAGAAATAGCATTTCTTACAAAACGGAACGAACGACAGCACGACGTGATCGCCAGGCTTGACGTTCGTCACGCCATCTCCAATTTCTTCGACAACGCCCGCACCCTCATGACCCACAACCAATGGTGTGGGCGCCGGAATCGTGCCGTTGATCACCGACAAGTCGGAGTGGCAGACGCCCACCGCCGCCATCTTCACTTTCACTTCACCGGCCTTCGGCGGAGCAAGCTCCACATCCTGGACGGTGATGGTGTTGCGCTCTGGAATCACGACGGCTTTCATATGCACAAACTCTTTCTATCGGTTCGGGGACAATCCCACGATGGTAGAATCTGTCGATGCCGAAATCAATGAGGCAAGCGCCCGCTAGATCACAGGCTCTCGCTGAATGCGCATCATTTGTGAGATATAGTTATACCCAATCAATATAAACAATAGAATGGAGACCCATGGCAAAATTCTTCGATTCACTCACCGACGGCCTGATTCGCTTCATTGAGGCACAGCACATGTTCTTCGTCGCCTCCGCACCCACGGAAGGCCGCGTCAATCTCTCGCCAAAAGGCATGGACACGTTTCGCTGTCTCGATGCATCGACTGTTGCCTACCTCGATCTAACGGGAAGCGGTAACGAAACATCAGCACACATCAAGGACAACGGACGCATCACGATCATGTTATGCGGCTACGGGGAGGAAGCGCTAATCCTACGCCTATACGCACACGGCGAAATCGTCTATCCCGATACGCCGCGCTGGAAAGAGCTCGCGCCTAAATTCGAGATACTCCCGGGTGCGCGCCAGATCGTCGTGGCGAACATCAACAGCGTGCAAACCTCATGTGGTTACGCAGTGCCGCTATACGACTTCGCCGATCACCGCCAAAAGCTCGTCGCCTGGGCCGAGAAAAAAGGGCCAGACGGATTGGACGAATACCGCAAAACGAAAAACACAACCAGCATCGACGGTGCACCGACCGGGCTGGAGTAGGGCGCTACTCGTATTCCCACTTCAGCAACCACGGGTCTTTCGTGCGTTCTTGAAATGCTTTGAGTTTCGCTTGCATCCGAGCGAGGGTCTCCGTATGCACCGGATCTTCCGCAAGATTGTGTAGTTCGTCTGGATCGTTTTCGAGGTTGTACAACTCGAATTTCGGGCGATGGAGATACGCATCGACCGTTCGCTTACCGTAATGTTCACGGTTATCTCGCAGGACGGCTTGCCACGTCGTCGACCGATACAGGTCAGACGCGAACGGAAACGCGAGCGGGTGGGCGATATTCCAGGTCAGTTTGTATTTTCGTTCACGCACCACACGCACGGGATAGTACATCGTGATTTCGTGCAATTGATGCGATAAATAAACCTCGTCCCAGCCCGACGGATTTTCCTCTTCCACAGCGCCCAAGAACGAACGACCGTGAAATTGCTTCGGCTTATATTTGACCCCCGCATAGTCGAGAATCGTCGGCGCGAGATCCGCCCACGTGACCATCGCGTTGCACTCCGCATTACGCGCATCGCCCAACGGATTCCGCACCACACACGGCAGATGGACACCCGGCTCATACATCGTCGTCTTCGCGCCAGGGAATGCGATGCCGTTATCGGATACCGCGATAATTAACGTGTCATCCCAATGCCCTGTTTCCTCGATTGTTTTTAGAAGCGACACAAAGCCCTTATCCGCACGCTCCAACGACATGGCGTACTGCGCCAGTTCCTCTCGGCATTCCGGAATGTCGGGGAGATAGTCCGGCACTTCAACGTCATCCGGCGACACCGGAGCGATGCCTTCCCGCTTAAACGGACGATGGGGTTCCGAAGTACAGAAGAACAGAAAGAACGGTTGATCGCTATCCGCCGCGATGTGTTCGCGACACTTCTCCGCCATCTCTTCAGGCGACTGGCCGCCGATACGGTGATCGAACGCATACGAATCATTGGGCGCCACGTGATACTTTCCCGCCGAGATGGTGCGGTACCCGGCGTTGTTCAGCAACACCGGCAATCCTTCGACCTTGTCGAACGATTGGAAATGATGTGTCGCATGCGCCAACCCATACATGCCGTTTGAATGATTGTGTAATCCCGAAAGGATTACCGACCGACTCGGACTGCACGATGGTGTAGTGCAAAACGCAAGATTCATACGGACGCCATGCTCAGCCACACGATCGAAACCGGGCGTGCGCAACCAATCCGCGCCATAGCACCCGGCATGATCCGTGCCTTGATCGTCGGTAACGAATAACACAACGTTTCGTTTGCGCACATCCTGCGCGGACCCTGACGATGCCAACAATCCTGCCATTGAGGCTGTAGCCGCCCCCTTCATAAACGTCCGTCTTCCCAGTGTCATTGAAGTTGCTCCCATTTCGCCCAACACGCTTCGGAATCTGGGCACCATGATGGCGGCTGTCTGGACGGATTGTCCATCGTATTCTACGGACGGAACCTGGCGTGATATCCTGACGAAATACCATTTGGGTCTCGCGCATCG
>JAJDAB010000349.1 GCA_029262095.1 Candidatus Hydrogenedentota bacterium | reverse complement strand
AAGACGGTCGACCGGTATTTGATGGAACGATTTATCTCCAATGCGTTCCGTGCAGAGGGGCCTGCCGCTGATCGTGGCGCTTACCGTGAGATGACGAATCCGGTGATGCGGCCTTCGGAATATACGCCAGCGTTTCGCGTCGCATCGATCGATATCGAGACCGAAGGCCTTGTCGGCGCGCTGTATTCGATCGCCGTTGCAATGGATTCGCTGAACGCAGTATTCATGATTGGCGAAGGCGTGGACGACGACACCGTGACCTACCTGCCAAATGAGCGCGCGGTGCTTGAAGGTTTCTTTGGGTGGCTCGCGGCGCATGATCCCGATGTGATAACAGGTTGGAACGTCATCGAGTTCGACCTGGCGTTTATGGAGAAGAAATGCCGAGCATTGGGGATTCCATTCAATATGGGGCGCGGCGGTGAACGGGCCAAGATATTGCCTTCGCAGCGACGCGGTCAACCTTCGTTAGCGCGCGTGCCGGGCCGATTGGTGTTGGACGGAATCGACGTGTTGCGTGCGGGCTTCTGGTCATTTGAACGCTTCGGCCTCGACTACGTTGCGAACGAGTTATTAGGACGGGGCAAACTCATCCAGGACGAGGAGAACAAGCTCGAGGAAATCCAACGCCAATTCCGCGAGGACAAACCGCAACTTGCGGCATACAACCTCGAAGACTGTCGCCTTGTGCTCGACATCGCGGAGAAGACGAAGTATGTCGCGTTCGCGGAACAACGCGCACGGCTGACCGGATTATCGATGGAGCGTGTCGGGAGTTCCGTTGCCGCGTTCGAATTTTTGTATCTCCCTCGATTGCACCGCGCGGGCTATGCCGCGCCCGATGTCGGAGCGGTGAGCGAACCGATTACGAGTCCAGGCGGCTATGTCCTCGAATCGACGCCGGGGTTCTTCGACAATGTGTTGGTTCTCGACTTTAAGAGCCTGTACCCCAGCATCATTCGCACCTTTTTTATCGATCCATTGGGATTGCATGCGTCGGATGAAGAGCGCATTGAGGGCTTCATCGGCGGGACATTCTCGCGAAATCACCACATCCTTCCCGAACTCATTGAGACGCTGTGGGCCGCGCGGGATGAAGCGAAAGCGGCCAACGATCAACCGATGTCGCAGGCCATCAAAATCATCATGAATTCGTTTTATGGCGTATTGGGGACCACGTTGTGCCGGTTCTACGACCCAAAGTTGGCCACGTCCATCACGAAGCGCGGACACGAAATCATCACGCGCAGCCGGGACTACATCGAGGCACAGGGACGAAAAGTCATCTACGGGGACACCGATTCGGTATTCGTGCTATTGGATAAAGGGCCAACGGAGGCAGAAACGCGTGCGATTGGGAACGAAATCGCAAGCGGGTTGAATCTGTGGTGGCGCGACACGTTGCGCAAAGAACACGGCATCGAATCAAAACTGGAGGTGGAGTTCGAGACGCATTACCTCCGCTTTCTCATGCCGACGATTCGCGGTTCGGAAAAAGGCACGAAGAAACGGTATTGCGGTTCGGTCCGCACGCGTGATGGCGGGACGGAGCTGGTGTTCCGCGGCTTGGAAAGCGTGCGTGGCGATTGGACGCCGCTGGCCAAAGACTTTCAGCGTGAGCTGTATCGGCGCATTTTTGCGGATGAACCGTATCGAGACTATGTCAGCGAAATTGCAGCGCGATTGATCACCGGCGAGTTCGACGAAGAACTCGTCTACCGAAAACGCCTACGCCGCGACTTGGCAGACTATACGAAGAACATTCCGCCGCATGTAAAAGCCGCACGCCAACTCAAAAACCCCGGCTACTGGATCTCGTACGTCATCACCGCGAATGGCCCGGAACCCATCCAACGAAAACGATCGCCCATCGACTACGGCCACTACCTCGATCGCCAACTGGCGCCCGTCGCGGACACGTTGCTGCATTTCCTTGGGACATCGTTCGAGACGATCACCCAGCAGCAGATGGAGTTGTTTCCCGATTGAAAACACGCGCGGCGCGTCTTGAATTAGAACTGATTGGTGTACTTCATGCTCCAAGCGCGAGATTGCCGTGGGTTCTCTCCTCGCAGTGAGGGGTTTACGTCTGGTTCCGGCACTTCATGCCTTTTACCCATGTTCCGGCTCAGTTCATCACGACGTGAGAACCTGTTTCCAAACCATCTAATTGGATTCACCCCCACCTGAATCCTCCCCCTTCGAGGGGGAGGAGCCTAAAAGGCGAATGGTTTTGAAACAGACTTTGGGTCTCGTTGCTTGAACTAGGGCATTGACCGAAACATCCCCCTGGCCCCCTTCAAAGGGGAAATTCTGGTGTATCCGACATTTGGTGCTCTATTCCGGGGGTGCTCTGCCTCCGTCCGATTCACCGCCGGACAGAAACGCCTTTCGTTCCCAGTCGTCGCCCAGGGTGGTTTGCGCGAACCGTTCGAGCTGTTTCATCCGTTCGCGGCGTTCGTTTTCGGCGGCGATGGCTTCTTCCAAGACGCCGTCGGCGCGTTCGAGAATTGGGGTGGCTAGGTCCGCAAGGCTTGACGGGCGGGCGGTCGCTTCCTCCGTCGCGCGCGTCATTTCTTTGTCATATTGTGCCTGCAATGCGCGGCATTCCCGGCCGATGCGCAGGAACGCTTGGAGCGCGGGGTGTATCTTCGTCGTGTGCAGTCGGTAGCGTTCGCTCGTCGATGTGACGGTATCCGTCAACGGAACAATCGACAAGGCCGCCGCGGCCCGCGACAACATGACGTGCATCAGCGCTAAGTTGTGCTGAAGGCTTGGTTGCGACGGCGGCTTCGGTTTACGACGGGCTGCGCGATCGAATATGCCCTCGCGAGGTAAACCATCGGAATCGTCGCGTTGAAGTGGATGCGATCGTTTGGAATCGTCGTCCCCATCCGAAAACTCCTCCAGCAGCGACTCGTATTCCGCCGCTTCGTACGCGCAAACCGGGCGTTCTTTCGGGTCAAGCGCCAATACATCATCGCCCGAGAAGGGACAGTGCTGCCACATCGGACAGTGCGTCCCGCACCGTTGCAGCCGCCGGGCATAGAGGCCGTGTACCCGAGCGTTTTGATTGCCCATCGGCGCGCCGATCGCTTCAGTCCCGCCGTGATACCGGCACCGTCCGGTGTGGTGATTCGACGTCAAGGTGCATGGTTCGCCGGATAGTGTACGCGCCCCGCACACCCGGCGATCCAGTTCCGTTTCTTTCGCCGCGACGCTTGCAGCCCA
>JAJDAB010000348.1 GCA_029262095.1 Candidatus Hydrogenedentota bacterium | reverse complement strand
CGTACGTGCGAAGTTCGCGGAAACCGTCGAGGCCCTCGGCCGGGTCGATTCGTGCTTCGCCAATGCCGGCATTGGCAGCCGAGGCACGCCGTTCGTGGACATGACGATGGATGAGTGGCGCGACATTTTTCGCGTGAATATGGAAGGCGTGTTTACAACGTTGCAGGAATCGATCCGACATATGGTGAAAGAGGGCCACGGTGGATCGCTCGTCGCTACGAGTAGTGTCTCCGCCATCGATGGAGCGCCGCGCGCGCAACATTACGCAGCGACGAAGGGTGGCCTCAATGCGATGATGCGCGGGTTGGCAGTCGAACACGCGCGCCATGGCATTCGTGCAAACGGCATTCTCCCCGGGTGGATCGAAACGGCAATGACTGAACGCGCCATCACCGGTGATCCGTTTAAGACGAAAGTCCTCCCGCGAATTCCCGTACGGCGTTGGGGGCAACCCGAAGACTTCAGTGGCATCGCAGTCTACTTGGCCAGCGACGCGAGTACGTATCACACCGGCGACGTCTTTATTATTGATGGTGGGTATACCGTCTTTTAGCCACAGATGAACACGGATTAAATGGGTAGTGAGATCTGGAAAGCGAGAAAATCGGCATTCGATTCGTAGAGGTTCGCGACTTAAGAGAGTTTGAACCTATCGGAATGACCGAATATTCACTTTCACAACGTGAGGCGGTATTCGCCCCGTTTCATTTTGACTTTCCAAATTGGGACGACAACGGCCCGTCGTTTCTCAGTATTGTGGCCGGCAGAAACGGAATAGAGTTATGAGATGGGAAAGAACAGAATTCGTTCATCTGTGTTTATCTGTGTCCATCTGTGGCAAATAATTCAATAGGAGCCAACCAATGCCTGACTACGAACACATCATTGCAAAGAACCAAGATGGCGTTACAACGATCACGTTGAATCGCCCGGACAAGATGAACGCAATCACGCCGACGATGCTCGAAGAACTTAACCAAGCGCTGAGCGACGCGGCGGCCGACGACGGCGTTTCGGTCGTTGTCCTTACTGGAGCAGGTCGCGCGTTCTGTGCTGGATTGGATCTTGTCGCACTTGGCCAACTAAAACTCGACGCGGGAAGTGTCGGCAGCGGATTGGATGGTTTTGCTGGGCGCGCAATCGCGACAATTGAATCGATGCCTAAACCGGTCATCGCGAAGGTGAACGGATTCTGTATTACGGGCGGATTGGAAATCGCGTTGTCCTGCGATTTGCTCTACGCGGCCAATGAAGCGAAGTTTGGGGACACCCATGCGAAGTGGGGTCTGCGCCCTTCTTGGGGCATGAGCCAACGTCTCCCGCGGGCGGTCGGGTTTCGAATGGCTCGCGAGCTTTCCTTCACGGCGCGCCTATTTTCTGGCGTTGAAGCGGCTGAGATTGGGTTGGCTAACCGGTCGGTACCCGCGGCCGAATTGGACCAAGTCGTAGCCGATATTGCTGCAGCCATCGTGCCGAACAGCCAAGAGGCTATCGCGGCGTACAAAGACCTCTACGCTGCAGCGGTGAACAACGGACTAGCCGACGGCATCGAATATGAACAGGTCACGAAATATAAGATCAGCGATACCAACGAACGGCTCGCGGAATTCACGAAGAAATAGATCGCAATTACTCCCTATGCATGGAGAACTGACATGAAAAAAGTTCTAGTCCTGTCGTTGGTATTGATTTCGTTTAGCGCGTGGGCCGAGCTAAACGTGCGTTTTCTTAGCGAAAAAGGCATGTCGTCGTGGACCGAGGAAGTCGGCGAGTGGCAAGATACCGGTGGCGCTGAGTCTTCACCCGATAACGATACGTTGCTCGCGACAACGCCCGGCAATGGTGTACTTGTGAATGGCGGGACCGGGCGCACTGTGAATTTGTTCACGGCCAAAGATCACGGTTCCGTGCACCTACACGTTGAGTTCATGGTGCCGAAGGGATCGAATTCCGGCGTCTATTTAATGGGACGATATGAGGTGCAAGTCCTCGACAGTTGGGGCGTCGAGAACCCGGAATCATCGGACTGCGGCGGTATCTATCAACGCTACGACGAAAAAGAAGGGTACGGCTACGAAGGCACACCGCCACGCGTCAACGCCAGCAAAGCGCCGGGCGAATGGCAGTCGTTCGATATCCATTTCGAAGCACCTAAGTTTGACGAAGACGGCAAGAAAATCGCCAACGCGAAGTTCGTCGAGGTGAAACACAACGGGGTGGTCATTCACGAAAACGTCGAAGTTACGGGACCAACCCGTTCGGCCGGTTTTCAAGATGAGAAACCGTCCGGCCCGCTTATGCTCCAAGGCGATCACGGTCCGGTCGCGTATCGAAAAATGGTGATACAAATGATCCACGATAAACCAATACGGATCCGAAATTCCTTTTAGATTGCCAGTATTTCCTTTCGGTTCACAGAATCCAAGAGGTCTACTTTGTCGGACAATCAAAGAACGGGATGTCTAGCCGCACTACTTGGCGGGTTCGTAGGTTCAACAACTGTTGGAGAAGAGGATGCGCCGGTCGAGGTGTTTCCGTATCTCCGGGTGGACAGCCTGTTAACTCAGGGGGAACTGGCTTTCTACGATGTGCTTCGAGCGGCGGTAGCGGGGCGCTATCTCATTTGCCCAAAGGTTCGTTTGGCGGATTTGTTGGATATTCGAAAAGGAACACAATCTCGACAAGGCTACTTCAACAGAATTCAATCGAAGCACATCGATTTTGTGCTGGTGGATCTGAAGACATTACGCCCACTTCTCGCCCTAGAGTTGGATGACGCATCTCACAGGCAAAGTAAACGGCAGAAACGAGATGAGTTCGTCGACACAGCTTGCGAGGCCGCCGGGCTTCCAATCCTTCGCGTGCCCGCTAAAGCGGCATACAACGCGCCTGATTTATCGCGTTCAATTGACGCAGCGATTCAGTCGTGAGCGATCATGAGAAATCGCCGACCTTGCCGCCTGAAGGCGGAACTACGAACCTTGTCCCCTTCCGAAACATTATTTCTGAACCAGCAGCGGGACTTTCTGCGAGATTTCTTGCAGGCCTTCGTCCGATTGCATGAACTCGCCCCAGTAGGCGAAACCTAGGCCGGGTTGCTCGCGGATGTCGTCGAGCAGGGTTTGGGCCTGAACGACCTCCTCATCCGTAACTGCGCCGTCTTCGGTGTGGTAGACCATGATGAATAGCGCGCAGATGGTCACCCAACGCGATCCGAGTTGTTCGTCGTAGACCGTGTCATACAAGGCGTCATAGACCTCGGTTTGCTCGGCCTTAATGATACCCTCGTCCTTCCAAACCGTATATTCTCGTTCCAAATAGGGTTTGGAAAGTTCATCCATCGTCGTCAACGCTCGGTTACCCAGAAAGAAGGTCGCCGCGATAAGAATAACGAGCACGAATATGAGCAGGCCACAGCCGATGCCGCAGCCGAGCAGGACCCGCCGGTTCGAGCCACCTGAAGGTGGAGCCTGAATATTCGCTGCATCGTATTCTTCTGTCACGTCCGATTCCTCTTCCGATTCCATTTTGATAATGGCGGCTTATAGCTTGCCTTGCAGGTTAGACTCGTGAATAGCGCGACAGGTTTCACCCTCGCAGAGCCTGTGGTATCCTCCCGCCCTAAACCATGTTAGGAGAAACACCATGAGTGACGCTCGTGCTGAAGTGTACGCGGAGGAATTGCAGGCCTGCATTGAAACTACTGTAAAAATGGCTGAAGGCCTTTCCGTTGAGCAGCGCTTTGTCCAAGCAAAGTCTGGCGGCGCACACCCAGCGTGGCTCCTTGGGCATTTGGCGAATACGCTGGATACGGTCGTACTCCCCTGGGCGTTGAATGGGGGGCGCATGCTACCGAAAGGATTTGGACGCCGTTTCGCCCCCCAATTTGTGGGTGGAGATCCCATCACCGAGAATCAGGACGACTACCCGGCTTGGGACGACATTCTTTCGGAATACAAGAAGGTTGGTTCTGCGTGCGTCGATGGCATTCGTGGCCTGACGAC
>JAJDAB010000347.1 GCA_029262095.1 Candidatus Hydrogenedentota bacterium | reverse complement strand
TTCTATATATATACAGTGTTCATGCTAGCCAATCTTCTGTCCGTTACGCAACGTTGAAGTTCTAGTCAATATTGCCCACAAGGAAATAAACTGTTAGATCTGAAGAGGTTGCAATTCAACTATTTACGGTGCCAGAGTCTTGACCAATCCGCAACGCTCCATCCGTCACGCGAATCGGGCGCACTTTGCGCCCGGCTGCATATTTTGGTCCACGTTGTCCTTCGTGGCCGTTTTCGGGCGCGGCGTGTCGTGGGATGAGACGTATGAACATGCGCTCGCGATTTCCGGTTTCGCGCCTTATCCCGGTGGTCACCCCTTCTACCTCTACATCCGAAATATTTTCAGCCTACAGAGCTATTTGTCCGCGGGGATGTTGTGGTTGACCAAGGGGCCGTTACTGATTTGTTACCTGCGCGATGTCGTGACGCTCGTGCTCATGACCGTGCCACTCTATTTCTTGGCGGTGACGCTGACCCAACGCGCGATCTGGGGCCATGTCGCGGTCGCGCTGGGTTTGAGTAACGCGTACGTCTTCTTCGCGAGCCACTACGGAATTGGCGTATGGCCGGGATATTTTTCCGTGGGGGCAATTGGCGCGGGTTATGCTCTATTGGTGTTTGCCGCGTTCATGGCGAATTGGACGCGCACGGCCTGGTTTCTGCTCTCGCTATTGACTGCGGTTCATCTCGGTCATTGGCCGCCGTTGATGATGTTCGCGGGCTTTCAACTTCTCCATTGGGATGCGGCTCGACGCAAGGAACATTGGCAGGCAGCGATTATCTGGGGCGGTTCCGGCCTTTTGATCGTCGTATTCTTTTTCGTTGTGCAACGGTTTTTCCATGTGCCATACCCAGTCGATGGTCCCTATTTCGCGGTAGGCGACGCCCAGGAGATCTGGATTAACTATTCGATGCGCGAGGATGTTCATCGATTCATAAACTATTTACGACCGTTCTCGTACAGCATTCTCTTAATCGCCATCGTACTATTTGCCGGTACATTCGCAGTACTTTGCGAGCCGCCGCAAATGCGGATGAAAAGTGCATACGCTAGAATCCTCCTCTACGCGGGATGCGTTGCGACGCTGGCCATTGGCATCCGAATCATTCACGCGATTCTGGGACGGGACGTACCGTTTTTGCTGATCGGTTGGATGCCGTACCGAATACCAAATCAATTGGCACCCGTGCTGCTTTGCATGATGATAACGATTGTTGCTCGCGGTGCCGGTAAGGAACGTAGGTATACCCCGGAAGTCTGGGCAATTGCGCTTCTGTTGGCGGCATTACCCGCGGCTGCACGCGGACTGCTGATTTCAGAAGACCTCTATCAACGATACATCGAGGGCGGCGAATACCTGTGCTTTTTCCTATTGGGCGGGGCCGTTGCGGTGTTGGCGGAACGCCTGTTGTTCATCTCCAAATCGTGGTTTCTTTTTGTATTTCCCTCAGTTCTTGTTGGAGCCGGCATGCTGCTCTGGTTCAGCCAGTTTATCTTCGCCTGCTCGATCGCAGGTCTCGGATTTCACGCCCTTAGGAGGCTTTCCCCTAACGATCGGATTGCGACAAAGAACTGGGTACGCGTGTGCGCCTTATGCGTAGTGATCGTCCTCGGTCTGCATCTTCATCGCGAGTGGCGCGGACGTGAACATCTTCCGCGCACAGCCTTCCAACAGGGTGTAGTCGAATATCTCGCTTCCGTTGATGATTCAACGGCGATGATCATTCCGCCGATCTGGGAAGTGGAATGGTCGGCACGACTCGGCGTGCCCGTATTCGCGGACTACGGCACGCCGCGTTACGTTACGTATGTACCCGCGCTAGGACCGGTGCTGCAAAAGATGCATCGGGACGTGTTCGGGTTCAACCTGGATGGCGCGCCGAACGATGGTGCACAGCCGCTAACGGAACGGAGCGCGACGGATTGGCAACAGTTGGGCCGCGCGTATGGATTCAGGTACGTGGTGCAACCGGCGGAGTTGCCGCTCAATCTTGACGCGGTTTATAGCAGGGATGAATTCGTTCTGTATGCCGTCTCCGTACCGGAAGTATCGAACGTGACAACATCCCCCTAGCCCCCTTCGAAGGGGGAACTTGTATTATGAATTCATACTACGAGTTCGTGAATCGCTTTTGATGCAGGTCATTCAGTCTTACCTTCCTTGGTCTCAGTGGCAATGCGATGTCGTCATGTCGAGCGTAGCCGAGGCATCTATTTGAATCGAAGTACGTTTCAGTACGCGGGAAGATTTCTCGACTTCGCTCGAAAAGACCTGTCTCCGTTTCTTCCTGGTTCAACTCTGTTCGCGATCGGCACTCTCCTGCGATGTGAGATGATAACTATGATAGGAAGCCGCACAAGGAAACACGGTTAGACCTTCGGCTAAACGAAGCATGTTGTCGCGTTTTCGACTCAGGCATATATCCGTAACGCCCGGCGGTAGCGCGACGATCTTTCGGTAGTGTTGCATCATGAGCCCGACCGTTTGTATTTCGTCCACCATACGCGCGCGGGTGAGCTGCAAGTATTGTCGTTCCTCATCGAAGTTCATGCCTGGAGTCACCAGCACTTGCAAGAGGATCAGCGGGTTCCACGGGTTGGGCTCGACAAATACGCCGTGTGATCGCGTTCGAATGAGAAACGCGTAGATGCTTTGTCGCTGTTCTAACGTCAGATGGTGTAACAGGTGAAACGCCGTGAGTAAGACCGGTTCGTCCTGGGGCCAATCTTCCAGGAACTGTTCCGCAGAATCGGATGAGACGGTGACCCGCGCCGAGGCAAACCGTTCTTCGAGCACTTTTGCGTATGCGTTCGCCGGTTCGATGAGGCAAACGCGATCAAATCGTTCAACTAGTGGTGGCGTAAACCGGCCAATACCTGCACCAAGCTCGATACACGTATTGTACGAATCGAGTTCCGGTTGCCATATGCGGTCAACGACAAATCGTGCGAAGTCGGCGCTTCGCTTTTCCATGTAGCCGTGATGACCCGTGTCAAAGTACTCCGTCATGCGACCCGTTCCCATACCGCGATGATGGAACGCCCGGCCTTGCAACCGATCAACGGGTCAATAACCTTGGAGAGCGGGATGATGACTCGGTCCCAAAAAATTATTTGGCCGCGTGTTGGTTGGCCTTGGCGTAGGAGCATGCGATTGGCAAGGGACAGTACCAAGCCGACGGAATCGAGATGGCGCATACGAACTAAGCGCATACCTTCCGGCGTCAACTCATTGAGTGCGCCGCTGGAGTACCGGCGGTAGTGGCCGATAGCGCGATCGAATTCTGAGTAGAGAAATGCGTAGGCCGGTGATAACACGATCAGTCTGCCGCCCGGGGCGAGCAACTCGCTCGCACGGCGTAATTCCCCCTCGTCATCTTTAATGTGCTCAAGCACGTCGATATACATGATGGAATCGAACTTGGCTGTTTTCGAGAACGCTTCAACAGTCGATGCGATGAGGTTCGGTTTGCCCTGCGAATCCCGCGATCGCTTGAGGTGCTCTACCAGTTCGAGGTCTGGTTCCATGCAGAACCACTTCCGATCAGGTTGCGAGTTGAGAAACAGCGCCGTGTTCGCGCCGACGCCTGCGCCCGCTTCCAGTACGCGCGTTCCGACATAGGGCGCGATGGCTTTCGACCAGTACGCTTTCCAATTCACGGCCTCGCGAAAGACGGAAAGGGCCTCGTGGAGGTGTGCCGGGTCAGGCACGCGGATACACCGAGATTGGATCGCCAACAAAATGTTCAGAGTCACGTATCGGCAGGAACGTGAGGCGGTCTCGACCGCCCGTAATCATTACCACCAGTGCGAAGAGTGTAAGTCCACCTTGGGCAAATAGGGCGAGACCAAGAAACGTGAGGGATCGCATGCTTCCCGCATCGTTGAAAATTGCAGATGAGTTAAGCACCAGCGCAATGAGTAGACCAATCAGAATAATCGCCTGAAGCATTAGTAGGCGCGCGCCGACAATCGGGCCAAACACGGAAATCGCGCCTATCCCGTGTGCGATCCAGCCCTGAAAATTCATTGTGGATCGGCCGGCGTATCGTGCGCCGCGTGTGATTGGTACCGTCACGTATGGAATTCGAGCAACGTGAACGGCCGCAGCGTAGTGGTTCCACATCTCGGATACGGTCACCAAACCTCGCAGTAGACGAAACGGCACGACACTGAAATTACCGACGCGGGCGGTCTTGCCAACGGTGACCCAGGTCAGCATTTGGTACGCGTAGTAGAAGGCAATGAAAAGCGCGTTCTCCGCTCGACGGGTTCGTTGCGCAAACACAACCGCCTTCCCTTCCGCTTCGTCGTGTTTCTTCAGCAATGCGACAACATCGGTCGGGCGGTCCTGGCCATCCGCATCCATCACAACCACGGCGTCGCATGGTAGGTCGAGATGGATGTGAACCAGACCCAGTGCGATGGCCCGTTGATGTCCAAGGTTGCGATGCAGCGGCAAGACCTGGACCGCTACGATGACCTTATACCCGTCCTTGGGAATGTCGATGGAATAGGGAACGGGCGAACAATCGTCCACCAGCAGCGCGGTGTAGGTTC
>JAJDAB010000346.1 GCA_029262095.1 Candidatus Hydrogenedentota bacterium | reverse complement strand
GGTAATGCACTTAAATTTTATTCCTCTGTTCGATTAGACATTCGTCGAATTCAGCAAATAAAAGATGGTGTGGAAGTAATTGGAAACCGGACTAAGGTGAAGGTAGCCAAGAATAAAGTTGCTCCACCTTTCCGAATCGTCGAATTCGATATCATGTATGGTGTTGGAATTTCAAAGTGTGGTGAATTACTCGACCTAGCGGTAGAATTGGAGATCGTACAGAAAAGCGGTTCGTGGTTTAGCTATGGAGGAACAAAACTTGGCCAAGGACGAGATTCGGTAAAAAAGTTGCTAGAGGATAATCCAGAACTTTCGGACGAGATTGAATTAAAAGTGAAGGAAAAAGCCAACGCAGCTTAACTCACATCCACCATTTTGATGATCATACCACTTCACACTATGTTCTGCATATGTGAAGTGCTATGGGTTTTTCGATAAACCTTTTGTTGGGCTTGCAATTGCATTCCTGACGCTGAGGTAGTAATTATTGTAAGTGACGGTGCAGTGCAAACCATTGCTGCTATAGTGCTGAGCACTTTGGTCCAGCACCGATAGGCAAGACTAAATCAAACCATTCAATTTAAGAGTCGAAAACACACAACTATCGCCATCGAATAATCATGCAATAAACTCAGCACTGAGTTGGCTATAGAAGCAGAGTTTCTTTAGAGGCTCTTCCTCCCATGCATAAAATTGCCGAATTATTCCAAATTCCAATTAATCGGCTCAACACCTTTCGAGGACAGGTAGTCATTGGCTTGTGAGAAGTGCTTGTTCCCGAACCAATACCCTCGATTAGCACTTAGAGGTGATGGATGTCCCGACTTCAGCACTTTATGATAGTTGGCATCTATCATATTGCCCTTTGTTTTGGCATATCCTCCCCAGAGCATAAAAACCAGTTCTTTTCTCTCGTCAGCGAGTTTCTGAATCACTGAATCGGTGAATCTTTCCCAACCTTTTTTCCGGTGAGAACCAGCCTGGTTTGATTCAACTGTAAGGATAGAATTCAACAGCAGGACACCTTGTTTTGCCCAAGCGCTTAAATCGCCTGATTTTGGATACGACCTTCCCAAGTCACTTTGGATTTCTTTAAAGATGTTTATTAATGAGGGTGGATGCGAAATACCATCGTGAACCGAGAAACACAATCCATTAGCTTGACCAGGACCGTGGTACGGATCCTGCCCAATAATAACAACTTTTACCTTGTTAAATTCTATCGCATTAAAAGCTGCAAATATTTCGTTCCCAGGAGGATAAATAGTTTTGCCATTCGCTTTTTCGACTTTCAAAAACGTAACCAGATGCTCAAAATAATCCTGCTCAAATTCTTCCTCTAAAGCGGTCTTCCAAGAATCCTGCAATTTAATCCGGTGCAATAATGAGCTACTCGGCATTCAACAAAAAATTGGTGTACATATACCAGCCTGCTAAACCGAGAATTACTAGGAAAACTACTAAAACAACAATCTTTTTTAGCTTGTCTTTCATGCTACTAATTTCCGGAGTTTGGAAGGAAACTATACTCACGACTGAAACGCATCATTTGCTCGGCAAAACCTTCAGAATAATCTACGCTCATTGTTTGGAACTTCTCACCTTTAAACACAGCTGTGTACCTAGGTTGAATGAACCCGGAATAGGGTGCCATTTCAAATTTTTTATACCGATCCTTCACTTCCCTCAACAATTTTTGATCGACTTGTACGCCATAGCCTTCTACCAACTTCTCTGCCGAATCAAAATCACCTTCCGACTTTATTCTTTGAATTTCTTTAAGTAAAGCTCCAAAAATCACTTGTAATTTGTCATAGTCATTGACAACAAAATAGGTTTTCCCATCCACAACCTTCTTTTCAATCACATTTTCGTCGCGGCCCTTTTCAAATGCCCATCCAGCCACCAATTGCCGATTTCTCATGTGATCTTCCTCCAAATTATCACCATCATCAAGTCGACGAAGTTGAAGCATCATTCCATTTGCTATATAAGAGTCGTACTCTGCTTTCCCTACGTCAAGTGATTCTACCAAACCCAAGTCTATGATCTTCTTATCAAGAATGAAATACAATGCAACTAAATCTGCTCTCGCCTCTTCCAACGTGTTGGAATAGTTTTTTAGCGTTTCCTTTGGTGTTCCAATACCAGGATTCAATTGCCCAGAGGCATGACCAATTACCTCATGCATGGCCGTATGCATCTTACTGCCAAGCTTCCCGTACTTTTTTATTCTATCACGAACTTTTGGATCTAGGTAAAACTCATCCAAAGTTCCCTTTCCGCCAGCACTATTGTATGCAGATACGATGTTCCCTAAACTTACCGATTTAGAACCATGCGAAGCTCTGATCCAGTTCGCATTAGGTAAGTTAATCCCAATTGGTGTACTCGGAGCAGCATCACCTGCCTCCATTGCCACATTTACCACTTTGTACGACACACCAGTTACGCTTTTCTTTTTATGTTCATCCATAATCGAAGAATTATCTTCGAACCACTGAACATTGTCAGCCAAAACTTTCATCCTCGCCGAAGCGTCAAAATCTTTCATTTGAACTACCGACTCATAACTCGATTTAAAACCCAAAGCATCACCGTACACTTCTATGAAACCATTTATAAAATCAATATCGCCCTGTGTTGCTTTCACCCACTCAATATTGCACTGATCCCACACACGTAAGTCGCCTGTATTGTAATACTCAATCAACAATTCGAAATACCTCTTTTGGTTTTCATTTTCAGCAACAGCTGTGGCCTTTTCTAGCCAATAAACAATCTTTTTTATTGCCCCACCATACAAACCCTCCGAACTATAAACCTTCTCAACCAAAACACCACTTTCCTTCACCAATCGGGAATTTAATCCGTAAGAAATTGGTTTCGGGTCGCCTTTAACAGCCATTTTTTTGTAGAATGCAGTTGCTTCTTTTTGCGTGACGTCAGAGCCATAATAATTATTGGCAGAATTCAATACCATATCGGCATTGCCATCCTTGTTAACTTTTTTGTTGTCAATACTTGGGTCAAACATAACAGGGCTAAGCTTTACCATCATGTCTTCCATTGTTTCTCCTTCTAAAGTAGGCCAATTACCTGTTTTTGTTCCACTGATAAGGGTTTTGAAATATTCCTTCGAAAAATCAGGGTTAATTTTCTTTTCTGAGTAGTGGTGATGAATCCCATTTGAAAACCAGATTCGTTTTAAGTATGTCTCGAAAGCCATCCAGTCAGATCCTGATTTTACTCCTGAATAGTTCACATATATGTTTTCTAAAGTTCTTCGGATTTGGATATTGTGCCGATAGTTTTGTGCGTAAATAATGTCACGGCCACTCAATGCCGCTTGCGACAAATAATAGACCAACTCTTGCTGCGAGCTGCTTAATTTATCAAGACCATTTACTTGGTAACGCAACAGCTGTAGGTCTGCAACACGTTCAACTTTAACATCTTCAACCTTTTGGCTTAGCCCTGATTTGGTTGATTTGCATGAAAACACAAGGAGTGAAAGCAGTGCAATGAATAGAACTTTGTTATACTTCATGAATTTGAATTTTGGATGAGGAACAAATCTAAAAGATTCTTGGACAAATCCCTAGTTGAAAAGCAGACTACTTTAAGACATCGAATGGCACTTGGAATTTTTGAGCCAACTCATTAAGGCCGTCGTAGACACTTTGAATTACCGGGATTCCGTTCTTTTCTCTTTGCTGATGAAAAGCTGCTTCAGGTTCACCTGGAATGATAACGCTTTCTTGACCTTCTGAAGGTGTTGCTTTTTTGAACCGATCTATCCATTGGTCCATGTTTGCTTTAAACTCCGAAACCTCTCGGAAACCATCAACTCTTAGGGCTCCAACAAAATGCCCAATTCCTTTCCCGGGCATATCATCTGCCAAAGGCAAAAAACTTACAAAAGGAGGAACCCAGGGGCCGTAATTGGCACCTGAAAGAACGCCAGACATGATATCGACCCAGGCTGACAGTCCAAAACCTTTGTGCCCGCCAGTTTCACGTTGACTTCCTAATGTTAGCAATGCACCACCGCGTTTGAGTTCACTAGGGTCATTGGATCCATTTCCATTTGCATCTTGTACCCAACCATTTGGAATTGATTTTCCCTCACGTTCGGCTATTTGAAGTTTCCCGTTTGCGGCAGTGGATGTAGCCATATCAATAACCACTGGTGCAAAGCGGCCAGCAGGGATTGTGTAGCAAATTGGATTGGTTCCCAACATCCGTTCAGATGAAAAAGTTGGGGCAACTAATGGGCTTGCATTGGTCAGAGCCATACCTATCTGATCCAAATTCGTCGCTTTCAGCGCGTGATACGCCGC
>JAJDAB010000345.1 GCA_029262095.1 Candidatus Hydrogenedentota bacterium | reverse complement strand
CCACCAAATGCGGTCTTCAAGGCTGTACCCGGACACGGCAAGCTCCGGCGTCACATGCAAATGGACGCCTTGATCGCGTGCGTCGTTGATGGTCGAGGCCAGGCGCTCAGTATTGCCGCTGTAATCGCCGACCTTTACGGAGACCGACGCGATACCTATTCGTACAAGGCGCATGAAGAATCCAGGTTGGGAGCGGTTACACGCCAAATCCGTTTTCGGCGCGCAGGTACCGCTCAGCCATAAGAATCCCCATTATACTGATCGAATCAGTGATTTGGCCCGTGTCTACCATCCCTAACGTTTCGGCGAACGGCACGCGCTTCACTTGCAGTCGTTCGGTGCCATCCGGATTGGGTTCAATTTCTTCCAAATCGGTTGCAATGAAAATGACGCCAATTTCCGATGAGATACAATTACTAACCTGAATATTGTCGGCGAGTAAATGCCAATTGTGCGCGATCAAACCCGCCTCCTCCGCGAGTTCACGCTTCGCGGCATCAAGCGGTTCTTCACCTTCATCGGTTCCGCCTTCAACCAATTCCCAGGAGTAAATTTCCGTGGGATAGCGATACTGGCCCACGAGAAAGACTTCGTTCTCTGGTGTAAGTGCGATTACGCCCGTAGCAATCCGCGTATCAACCACGCCGTAGATACCCGGCTCACCATCGGGCCGGATGACCTGACTTTCGCGCACCGATATCCATTCGTTGGTATAGACGCGCCGCGTCTCCAACGTTTTCCAAGGATTTGCGAAAGGGTCCAATGGAGCGTCAGAACTCATTTCGTATTCCTACCATTAGACCTGTGGCTTCGAGTTCGTGGGATCGGCAATAAGGCTTTCGGTCAAGTGGCCGATGGCCGGGGATAGATGCACGTTGTAACGCTCAGGATTTCGGAGCCGTTTATATTCGTCGGCCAACGTGTCAAGCTGATCGAGCGTGCGATCTCGAATGGACGCAATGGATGGGGCGTTTTCGGTGCGACAGTTTTGATCGAACACAACACGCAACATGTCTTCACCGTCAGCGGCATTAATTACGGCTGCATCGCGGTGAGGCAGTGAGCGGCGCCGACACGGAATCGGACCCGATTCCGGCCACGACTCTTCCGCATCGTAAAGCACGTCGCCGACAGGGTGCGCCGAAGCGTCTCTGTACCGAACCAATCGTTTCCGGCCGGGGACCGTCGCTTTCGCGATGTTTTGTGAAAGTTTGATGCGCGGCTTCCACCGATCACCATCGTGAATGGCAACAAGCTTGTACACACCGTTCAGTGATGGATTGTTGCGCGCAGTGATGAGGTGCGTGCCGACGCCCCACGCATTGATTCTTGCACCTTGGTTTTTGATGTCCGCGATAAGGTCTTCTTCCAAATCGTTTGACGCGACGATTAACGGATCATCGAGACCCGCAGCGATCATTAGATCGTATGCGCCTTTACTCAGCTTGGCCAGGTCGCCTGAATCGAGTCGAATCGCGGGACGGACCTTGTTCCCAGACGCATGCATCTCTTTGAAGACCGTAATGGCATTCGGCACGCCGCTCGCCAGCGTGTCGTAGGTATCGACGAGCAAAATGGGTTCCTTCGAATAGTGCCGGACAAACGCCCGAAACGATTCCAGTTCCGAAGGAAAACTCATGACCCAACTGTGCGCGTGCGTACCCGAAACGGGAATGCCGTAAACCTTACCCGCGAGCACGTTTGACGTCGACGCGCACCCACCAATGTATGCCGCACGAGCACCGCTAATGCCACCGTCCGGACCGTGCGCGCGCCGCAGACCGAACTCCATCACGGGCTCGCCTTTCGCAGCAAGAAAAATGCGCGCGGCCTTACTCGCGATGAGGGTCTGATGATTAAGTAAATTCAACAGCGCTGTCTCGAGTAATTGCGCCTCGAAGATGCGGCCTTCGATTTGGATGATAGGCTCATTCGGGAAAACGAGCGTGCCTTCCGGCACAGCCCGAACGGTACAGTTTGGCGCAAAGTCCGCAAGTGCTTTCAGGAATTCTTCGTCAAATATTTCCAGCGAACGTAGATAATCGAGATCGTCTACGTGAAATTGAAGCGCCTCCAAGTACTGAAGGAACGGATCGAGGCCGGCGGCAATTGCGAATCCGGCATCGGTCGGTAGTGATCGAAAGAAATATTCGAAACATACGCGCGTGTCTGCACGGCCTTCGCGCAGATAACCCGCCATCATCGTCAATTCGTACATGTCGGTGAGTAACGCGAGTCCTTCGCGATTGAACCAGGCTGGAGGCGCAGCAGATGCACTCACGACAAATCGCCTGATCGAATGCAATTGACGCCCGAATCGTTCATCTCCGCGAGCGCAGCCAGACCGGTCCCGGGGGGATGGTCAACTGCACGGCAAGCGTCCGCCAACACATAGACGTCGAGGCGCGCGGCGTGTGCGTCAAGCGCAGTAGCTTTTACGCAGTAATCCGTCGCAAGCCCGCAGATGAACACGCGCCGCACACCATCGGCACGTAATCGCGCGGCCAGCCCCGTGCCATCAAATCCACTATAGGCATCCGGTATCCGTTCCGTCGCCTTGTCCACGACAATCGCGTCCTCTGGAACAATGAGATCGGGATGAAACGCGGCGCCCGATGTATCGCGAACGCAATGGACGGGCCAACTGCCATCGAGGAACTGCGGCGGATCGGCAAAGCTGCAATGATCCGGCGGATGCCAATCCCGAGTGAAGACCAGCGTAGAGAACTTACCAATCAGGCCATTGATGATAGAGACAACTGCGTCGCCATCCGACACGGCCAACGCGCCACCCGAGCAGAAATCGTTTTGGACGTCTACGACGATGAGCGCGTCCGTTGGTCGTACATCGATCACGCTACGCTGGGCTCCGCGGCTTCGTTCATTTTTCGGGTAATGCCCACGCCCATACCCGCCATGAAGACCGAGATGATTGGCGAGAGCCAGTTGAAGAAACAGAAGGGCGCGTACGCGAACGTCGACACACCGAGCACGCCAGTGGCAAACGCGCCGCACGTATTCCACGGGATCAAAACGGAAGTTACGGTTGCGCCGTCTTCCAAAGCGCGTGAGAGGTTGCGCGGATCAAGCCCCTGTTTTTCGAACGCGTCGCGAAACATTCGGCCCGGTACGACGATCGCGAGGTACTGTTCGGCCGCGACCACGTTGAATATCACGCACGTACCAACAGTCGCGCCGACAAGACTGCCAACCCCCC
>JAJDAB010000344.1 GCA_029262095.1 Candidatus Hydrogenedentota bacterium | reverse complement strand
GTTCAATTCATCTAGCGGAATGTTAGCGGGCATTGCTGTATAGGGTGTGAAGTCTGGCCGCCGCGTAAAGCAGTCGCGCATGACCGGCGACGATGCGTCCATTTGATTCATGGGAGGCATGCCCAGTTGAAGCGCCATCGTATGCAAAACTCCGGTCTGGTTGTAAAAATTGTTCAACACTTTTCCGCGTTTCGTATACGGACTCACAACCAGACACAACGAACGGTGTCCGTCGACGTGATCGAAACCGTCCTGCGGGTCGTCCTCGTTCACGTAGATACACGTCTTCTCCCAAAATCGGCTACTCGAGATCGCTTCGACGATACGGCCGACCGCAAGATCGTTATCCGCGACATGGGCGCGCGGCGTCGGATACTCCGGCTTGGTGCCCGAACCGTGATCTTGCGGTAAATAGATAATCACAAAATTCGGAAAGTCGCCCGTTTGCTCGAATGCCTTGAATTCTTGCAGGAACACGTCGGCACGCAACACATCAGGAACCCGCATGTTCCAACCCGGAAATTCGGGCGAACTGTAACGACGCAGGTTCTCGATGCCAATATTATGCGTGAAAGTGATTGCGCCCGCGCCAGAGGTGTAGTCCGTCCAAATCTCCGAAAAGGTCGCATTACCGGGCTGCGGCGTTGCGTAGTCCATCTCGCCGTAATTGCGAAACGACAAGCCGTGGGCGAGCACGTTGTCCCAGATGAATCCACTCGACGAATAAGTCAGTGGGTCGTCGCCGAATGTATAACTGCGCGTGAAACCGCCGAACGATTTCTCAAGGTGGTCCGTGACATTTCCTTCAGTCGCCCACGAATGGCCGTCGGCGGACAGCACGCCGTTGCAATAGTAATTGTCGAGCAATACAAATTGTTCGGCGAGCGCATGATGATTTGGCGTCACGTCTCGACCGAACACACACAGTTCAGGGTCACCGTCACCCTGCGACATGTCGCCGAAGACTTGGTCGTATGTTCGGTTCTCTTTGATGATGTAGACGACATGTTCAAAGACGGAAGGATCGCCGGGTTGTTTCGGCACCGGCAGCGGTTGTACGCCGCTCTGGCCACGCTCGAAGGCGCGCAAGGCTTGCGGTATCCGAGCATCCTGATGTACCCGTCGCGTGTAGCCCGCCAGTTCGGCCTCATCGGGAATAGCAACTTTAGTAACTGAACCGCGATGGTCATGGGAATTAAGCCCACGTTTGTTCGGTCGCTGTGAACGCGAGCCAATCCCTTTGACGTTGGCGATATACAACGTGTTCGCATGCGTGATGAGACCCGCGGGATACCAACCCGACGGGATATAGCCGTCGACAACCCAGCTATCCTTTCGAGAGAGCATGCCTACCGCGTTGTTCCCTCCATTTGCCACGAATAGACGGTCCTCCTGAAGCGCGAGCGCATTCGGTGCACTGCCGAATGGGAGGCTGGGATCCGGGCGAACATTTATCGTTTCCGATACACGTCCGCTAGCGGTATCAATGACCGAAACGGTGTCTGAATTAGCGTTCGCGACGTACAACGTTGAACAATCTTCGCTTATTTCGAGGTCAGAGGGATGCAATTCGACCGAAATCTGAGCGAGTTCCGCGCCGTTGTGCATGTCGATCACAGAAACAGTCCCGCTCGATGCCACACCGCGTTCATCGATCGCTACATCGGTTCCGCCCGAGGGCGCAGTCGCATCCGTTGACTCAGGACGGCGTCCACCAAAATTTGAAACATAAAGCCGCGAACCATCGGCCGAAGCTGCGATATCGTATGGCGCGATCCCGACCGCAAGGGTCTCCTCAATGACACCCGATCCGAGGTTGACGAAAGCAACGGCATTGTTCAGGGAAAGGCAGACGGCCGCTTGCTTCTCGTCCGGAGACAGCGCGATGCCGTTCGGTTGCGAATCGTTGCGCCCATCGATTCCAGGTAACGCGATGGTTCGGCCCCACGCATATGAACCATCGGCCTGGAGGACTGCTTCCATCATCGCGGCTTGCGCGGTCGTAACGAACACCCGGCTCGCATCTTGAGTGACTGCGATACCGTGCATCGATGCCCCCAACTTCTCTGGAAACGGAAGCTCCTGGATCGTGGACCATGACCCGAGATCGATGATCGCTAAGGCTTTGTGGTGTTTGACGAACAACCGCGAAGCGTCAGCGGAAAGTGCGAGGTCGACAGGCCGACCCTCGAACTCAATTGATTCACCCGCTGGCCGAATGATTTGTCCCGTCGGCACTACGATGGCATCTACGACAGGTCCTACACGGGGTTCTTGGTGAATGCATCCAACCGCAAAAGACAACGATACAAACGTTGCACAGGACAACACGTTCTTGTAACGACAGAATCTAATTTGCATCCGCGCATTATGCCCCGCTGGAGAGCGGAACGCGAGTGCGCCGAAGTGCCGCTAGATGAGCCTACGGTGATAATTGACCTGCCCGAGGTGGTATTGAAGATGACCGTATAGATGAATAAGGAGATGCCTGGTGCTCATGGGGTAATCGAATACATCCTGCGGGTACGGTTGGGCAAGTTCTTCGTCAGTGACCTCGGCCAAATACTTGAGAACAACGTTCTTCGTCCCCTCGATGTTGCGTTCCAATTCGCTCCGCGTCGCCCTGCCCGTGAATTCGAGATCGCGTTCACGCACGTATCCGCTGTGGGCGAGTACCGCGCCAACATAGTGATTCAGATTCCCGCAAATATGGAGCATGAGATTGCCGGCGGCGTTGTTGATGTCTTTGGTCACGACCCACAACGACTCGTCAACTTCGTACGAATCCAACTCGACACGCAAGCGATCCAAATCCCGCTCAAAGAGCGCACTCAATTCTTCCTGTGTATTCATTCCGCCTTCCCTAACCCCTACGAATATTGATGCCCATCACGACATTCGCTACATCAACGACAAATCGTTAAGCGAAAATTCCTTGATTAGCCGCCAGAGACGGCTTGGAGAATTGTGATCGTCTCCCCCGCTTCGACATGGATATCGAGGGATTTAAGCCATCGCGTCGACTGGTCCTTGTACAGAATCAGTACGTGCTTCCGCAGTTTTCTATCGTCCTCGAAGACGTGTCCTCGCATAACGGGGAATTGGCGAAACAAGTCTTCGAGGCATTCTTCGAGCGTCGTGCCGCTGACTTGAACTTCTCGGGCTCCATTTGTGGCCTGCGCCAGCAGCGAGGGAATCGCGACGGACAATGTCGACTGGGCGACACTCATCAATCGATTGTCGCCACGTTTACACTCTTGATGCGAGGCAGCGTGCAGGGGATCGCGATCCATGAGTCACCGGTGTCGTTCGAGCAATACAGTTGGCCTGCATTCGTCCCGATATAGACACCCGGCGTATCGAGCGTGTCAATTGCCATCGCTTGGCGCAACACGCCGACGTACGCGTTATCCGGTAATCCCTTGCGCGTCTCCCGCCAGTTATCCCCGGCGTCATCCGTGCGGAACACCGTGAGCTGGCCGTCTTTGGCGAAGCGATATTCGTCGCTTTCCTGTGGCGCCGTGAACAACGTATCCGTTTTGCGGGGGTGAATGACCATCGGAAATCCGAATCGGCTCGGTAAGCCGTTTTCGATAGTCTCCCAAGTGTCGCCACCGTCATTGCTACGGTATACCCCGACATGATTCTGCTGAAATAGTCGGCCGGGATTGTTCGGGTCAATCACCATCCGGTGTACACACGAACCAACTTCTTTGTGTTCTTCGCCGTCTATCGTGATTTCTAAACCTTTGTTACAGACATCCCACGTTTTCCCGCCGTCATCGGTGCGCAACACGCCTACTGCGGAAATCGCGATCCACATCCGGTTCGGATTCGTGGGATGTACCAGTATCGAATGCAGGCAAAGGCCGCCTGCGCCGCCCATCCACTCCTCGCGCGTGCGGTGATTGGCGACGCCAGGCAGTTCTTTCCAAGTGCGTGCGCGGTCATGGCTTACGAACAACGCAGCGTCGTCGGTCCCGGAGTAGAAGGTGTCGGGATCGTCGTCGCGACCGGAAGTAACATTCCAGATGTTGTTTAGCTTACCCGTGG
>JAJDAB010000343.1 GCA_029262095.1 Candidatus Hydrogenedentota bacterium | reverse complement strand
AGGCCGAGGAGGAAGATGTCCCGCCTGAGGATTCGCCGTCGTGTGCTGAATGCGGCGAGCCGGTCTACGACTACGACGATATCTGCGCTGCCTGCGGCGCGCTGACCTCGATGTCTTCTGGGGATCGCAGCGATCTCGCTTAACAACTTCATAGTATCCGCAGAACTCAGCTAAAACCAGACGTTTTGTTCGCCAATTCCTTCTGAGAAATGGATTCAATTTCGTGAGTTTGTTACGCTCTCGTGATTCGGTATCCGCCGCAATTCAGCCAGTTCCGCCATATACACGGCGATGAAAATAGGGAGTAGCGACGATGGAACGATCACGCATCGTCGGGACGGGGCATTTCCTCCCCGAGAAGATTCAGACGAACAAAGAAATTGAAGCATTCTGCGATACCACCGACGAGTGGATCGTTCAGCGGACGGGTATTCGTCAGCGGCATCGTGTCGCCGAAGGCGAAGGTTCGTCTGACATCGCGGCGCCAGCGACGCTTAACGCATTGGAAGCAGCGGGCATGGAGCCCCAGGACATCGACTTGCTCCTTTGCTGCACGACCACGCCCGATCAGATCGTGCCCGCGACGGCTTGTCGCGTCCAGGAAATGATCGGGGCAACAAACGCTGCGGCCATGGATTTGAACGCGGCATGCTCTGGATTCATATACGGCATTTCTACTGCAGACGCATTCATCAAGACGGGTCAGGCTAAGAATGTGGCAATCGTCGGTACGGAAGTGACGGGCAATCGCCTGAGTTGGGAACGCCGGGATACCGCTGTACTGTTCGGCGACGGGGCGGGCGCAGCCATCTTGACCGGGTCCGAGAATGGACGCGGCGTATTGACCTCGCATCTTTGGTGCGATGGTAGCGGACTTGAAATGCTTTGGTATCCGGGCGGCGGTTCCAAGATTCCCGTAACCCACGACAACCTCGACGACTTCGATATACACGCCGTCCAGATGAATGGGCAGGGTGTATTCCGCCGCGCGGTGGGCGATTTCAGCGGGGCCATCGAAAAGGCATTGGACAGCGCCGGATTTTCCATCGACGACGTAGACATCATGGTCCCTCATCAGGCGAACACGCGGATCATCAACGCCGTCGCGCAAAAAGTCGGATTGCCCGAAGAGAAATGCGTGGTCAATATGGATCGCGTCGGCAATCTCATTGCGGGCTCAATCCCGGTTGCGCTCGATGAAGCGGTACGCGATGGCCGGATCAAGGAGGGCGCGTTGGTCCTAATCGCCGGCTTCGGCGCGGGCTTAACGTGGGGATCGGCCTTGATCCGCTGGTAACCATTGATGGGCCATATGCTACACTAGAGGTGACTGCCAAGTGATGGCACGTCGCAAAACCAACCCATAAAGAGGTAGCGCCATGAAGTCTTTACTCCCCCTTGCAGCGGTCATGGTCGTACTGTGCGCCGCACTCGTTCCAGTCGCGTCTGCGGAAGATAACAAGGTCGCCGCCACGGTCACGGGCAAGAATTATTGTCTCCATTGTTCGCTTGTCATGGCGGATAAACCCGACGCAGAATGCGGTCCGGAATCGTGCAGCTACGCGTTAAAAGTTACGGAAGCCAAAGACGCTGACGGGAAAGCCATCGAAGCATTGGCTGGCGCGACGCTCCATTACATCAGTGGCGACGCCGCCCAAACACTGAGATCCGACTCCGCGAACTTCGGCAAGAATGTTGAGTTAAAAGGCACGGTATTCATCGCGGAACGCGCCATCGACGTCGCCGAATCGACCATCGTCGCCGACGCGGGTGGTGACGAGTTCTCCGATTTCGACGACTTCGATTTCAGCCCAGGCGGTAACAAAGCCAGCGCACGCCGCTAACCAACAATAACGCACCACAACGCGCCCCGCAGAACACTCGCTTCTACGGGGCGTTTCTAATGTAAAACAACAAATCGTCATCGCCGCGCAGGCGGGGACCCAGAGAATGCGACATCAAGCTGGAAGGATACCCACCACCAAGGCACCAAGAACCGTAGGCGCTACTTCTTCGTGAACTTCGCGTCCTTCGTGGTTCGAAAATCTCGTTCATCCTGTAATCCTGTCAAACAAGGTTCGCCAAACACGCCAACTTTCCCGCATTCTCGCCCAATTGATCTATGATGCTCCTCCCAGCACAGGAGCCAACAATGCAGACTTCACGAAATCACAAGATCTCCCGCCGTTCATTCCTCGCCCGCACCGGCGCAGCCGCACTGGCCGCATCGACCACGCGCGCGTCGCGTGCCGCCGAAACGCGCCAGATGAACATGTTGTTTATGATCTCCGACGACTTAAACAACGTGCTGGGTTGTTACGGGCATCCCGACATTCAGACGCCGAACATCGACCGCTTTGCCAAAAGCGCGCTCAAATTCGAACGCGCGTATTGCCAATTCCCACTGTGCAACCCGAGCCGGTCTTCGATGATGACAGGCCTGTATCCCGACGAAACGCGCGTACTCAATAACAAAGGACTCTTTCGTGATCGCTACCCCGACATTGAGACTATGCCGCAATGGTTCCGCAGCCACGGTTACACCGCTGCGCGCGTCGGCAAATTGTTTCATTACGGCGTTCCCCGCCAAATTGGCACCGATGGCCTGGACGATTCTGCGTCATGGGACAACGTCGTAAATCCACGCGGCCGCGATGTAGCCGACGAGGACAAAATCTTTTCGCTGCGCCCGGGACAATTTGGCGGCACGCTCAGTTGGCTCGCCGCCGATGGCGAGGACGAAGAACAGACCGACGGAATCGCCGCGACGGAATCGATTCGACTCATGGAAGAGTACGCGGACAAGCCGTTCTTTCTCGGCGTTGGCTTTTATCGTCCGCACACGCCGTTTGTCGCGCCGAAGAAATATTTCGATTTGTATCCGCTGGATTCCATCAAGCCCCTCCCCTTCCCCGAGGTGTGGGAGCCCGCTGCGGCATTCGTCAACGTGAAACCCGAACAACGAACGATGACCGATCGCCAGCGCCAAGAAGCCACACAAGCGTATTTCGCGTCGATTACGTTTCTCGACGCGCAGATTGGCCGTGTACTCGATGCGGTGGATCGCCTTGGGCTGGCGGAGAACACGGTTATCGCATTCACCAGCGACCACGGTTACCATCTGGGCGAGCACGGCCTCTGGCAGAAGCGAAGTCTATTCGAGGAATCCGCGCGCGTGCCGTTACTGTTGTCCGCGCCCGGAATGAGCACTGCGGGGAAATCGACCGATTCCCTCGCGGAACTAGTGGACTTGTATCCGACCTTCGCGGATTGTTGCGGACTCCCAATTCCGGAACACACGTCCGGCGTTACGCTGAAACCGTTGCTACAAGATGCTACGGCACATACGAAGGACATCGCGCTGACGATGGACACGCGACATGTTCAAGAAGATGGGGAGCGCACGGAATTCAAAGGCTACTCCATCCGAACCGACCGCTGGCGATACACCGAGTGGGACGGCGGTAAACGCGGCGCGGAGCTTTACGATCATGAGCGTGACACGCGGGAGCAATCAAACCTGATTGACGACGCGGAGTACAGCGGCATCGCGCGAGAGATGAAGCGCCTCCTGCACGAACGCTTGGCATCGATGGCCTAACCTCCACATCCACCATGTCGAATACGAAAATGTCTCCACGTTGGATCGCACTGTCGATAGTGGCGTTGATCGTCATGGCCTGCGCGCCGGGCCTATTCCTGCTTCGCGTCGAGACCGACATGACGGGTTCGTGGACCGTCCCACTCACGCCATCTAGCGAGCGGTACGTCAAGTATCTGGATCGGTTCCCGCCGGACAACGGCGCGATTGTCGTGATTACCGGCGGACTCGCCACCCACGATCGCTGGGACACACTTGCCGCGATGACCGACGACCTCGACGCGCTGGACGTCGTCGAGCGTGCCGAAAGTCTTACAACGATCGATTACGTCCGTGGCAACGCGAACGTCGTCGAAGTGATCGACGTGCTTGATCTGATGCCGACACCCGGACAGGAACTCGCGGATCTGGTACGTGCATACCCCCCGTATCAAGACCTGTTTATTACGCCCGACGGATTTGCGACGGCGATTTATCTTCGCGCAGTGCCCAGTGCGACACCACAAGTCTTTGCGCCGGCTGTGCAAGAAGTGATCGAAACCTACAGACCTGTATTGATGGCCGTCGAAGGCGGCGACATCTTTCAGGCCGGCGAAATGATTGCGAACCTGGAACTCGCCGATCTGACCATTCGCAGTACTGGACTCATTTTCGCGGCGGTTATCGTCATGTTTGTCCTCGCGGCCGCGCTATCGCGTTCACCGCTTGTCGGGCTCCTCGCCGGAATGACCGGGAGCATCTGTGTCCTGATTACCTTTGCATTCATGGGTTACGCGGGCATCACTGTCACACCCGTAAACAGCTTGGTCGTGTTTATGTTCGTACCGTTGGGCGCGGCATCGGTATTGCATGCGGACGCCTACGTTCGGCACGGCGGGCGTCGCATTGCGGGTTTTATCCCAAGCGAATCGCTGAGACCGTTCGCGTTTGCCACTGTCACGACCATGGTCACGTTTTGCGCGACGGCCATCAGCGGATATCCCGACGTTCAACAATTTGGATTGATCGGCGCATTGGGCATTGCCGCTTCGTTTGTTGTTGTCTTCTTGTTCACGTTTCCATTGCTCGTGCGCCGGGGCGAAATTGTTGCAACGAATTCAAATACTCATACCCCTGTCATTCTCCATCGCACGCTCAGCGTCTCACGCACCGGAACTTTCGTAGGCCTTGCGGTGTTTATTGCCTTCAGCGCGTACGGTCTGACCAAGATCGACTATAGCCTTGGGCCGGTGGACTACTTCACAGAAGGCAATGAAGTGCTGCGCGATTTTGATCGTGCAAGTGAATATTTTGGGCAGAACCCGGCGCCACTGGTCATTTTCGGCGATGGACCGGACTCGGTGCTCGACCCCGAACTATGGGGCAAACTGCGTGCGTTCATCGAAGAACTCGAACGCGAGTTTCCAGGAACGCACGCGGCGTGGCCTTATGACAGCCTCTCACAATTGAGCCTCGCGTACACCGCCGATCAGGACCACCCTCAAACGTTTCCGGATTCTCCTGAACTGATGGCACAGTATCTCCTGCTGTTCGACGAGCGCGATCTCGAGTCCTACCTCGATTGGGATCGCGAGACGTTGACTGTCATGTTTCAAACCTCATTCCGAAGTTCCTCGCACTACCGGCCATTTCGCGATCGCGTCGATGATTTCGCGGCTGAACAAGGACTCGACGCCGGAATCACGGGGCGTGTCCCGGTTTTCTACGATGCCGGCGACAAAGCGGCCCACGAGAATTTGGAGAGTATTGCCATCGGCGGCGCGGGCATTTTTGTACTATTGCTCAGCGTGTCACGGTCGTTGACCGTGGCGGTCATCGCAATCGTCGTGAATCTTCTTCCCGTGCTCGGCACGCTCGCATTTATGGGGGTGTTCCGCGTGTACCTCGATATTCCAATGTCGTTCGCCGCCGCCATCGCGCTTGGGCTCGTCGTCGACGACACCGGACACATGGTGGCCCGCTACGACGTGCTCCGCCGATCAGGTGCTAAAGACGCGACGCAAACGATGGTACGTGAATATTGGCGCCCCGTATTTATCACAAGCGTGACCGTCGTGATCGGTTTTGCAGTAATGAATTTCGCGCAGATGACTTCATTCCAAACATTCTCCCGTATCATCTGTGTGACGATGACTTGTGCGCTCATCGGCGATCTCATCGCGCTGCCAGTATTGCTCAAACACTTTGACCGCAGACATTTCTCGGCGTAGCAAGTGCGATCTGCTAGATCACGTTGGTTTGACGGTTGCTCTGAGATCGTCTTGCGACGATAATGGCCCCTAGTTTCGGGAACGAATCGTAATGATCGGGGGATAGGGTGAACGTCACAGAATATCTGCGCACGGCTATCCCCTACGATTCTAAGGCGCGCCGCTATGCACGGTGGGCTTACGAAGACACGCGTAACACGGCGCGCACACTTCTTCCATGGCGGCATCTCACAACTGCGCCACCACAAGAACTCTCGATTGAAACCACGAATATTTGTAACGCGAATTGCATTTTCTGCGCGTATCAATATCAAAAGGATTTTCGTGCTGGAAATGGTGTGATGAAAGAGGTACTCTTCGTTCGCGTCTTAGACGAGTACGAGGCCATGGGTGGTTCCGCAATAAGTTTCACGCCTATTGTCGGCGACCCGCTCGTAGACCCCAATATCATTGACCGTGTCGCACTGGTTCAAGATCGCGGCCTTACGGCGCAGTTCTACACCAACGGCATTCTGTTCAATCGCATCGATGTGGAAGCACTGATTCGGACTGGCATCAAGACTATCTGTCTGAGCACGTCACCGTTCGACCGTGAGAGCCACGAACGCGTCTATCGCACTACGCATTATTCCGACTTAATCGAAGGCGTCGTAAAACTACTCGAAGCTCGTAACCGTCTCGACGCCCCATTCAAACTTCTCATCGAATTCCGCTCAGACCTTTCTACACGGGAAACGCTGGCGTTTCCTGATTTTATGGATCGGGTCGTACCCCTGCTCAGCAACGACGAAGTACAGACGGTACGCGTGATGACCAAAGTCTTCGACACGTGGGGCGGCCAAATCGCCAAGGGTGACCTCGAAGGTGAAATGGCGTTGGCCGTTCCCCCGAAAATGAAACGGCGGCCCTGCTTCCGAACGTTCTTACCCGAAGTCCTTTATGACGGAAAAGTCCGCGCATGCTCGTGTGTGTTCGCCAAAAACAATGGCGTCGACGCCGACGACGGACTCCTCATCGGCGATCTCAACGAGTCGTCCCTCGCGGACATCCTATTCGGCGAAAACATGGCGCAAGTGCGCGAACGATTCGTTACAGGTGATATTCCGCCCGTCTGCCAAAAGTGTTCGATCTACCGGGCATGCTAAGTTCGAACTTTTCTCGAAAATTCGTGCTTGAGACGCTTCGCGTCGTCACGGCAAACCAAAATCCCGCCCATCCTGTAATCCTGTCAAGAAGTTTTTCAATCGAACGCAACAAAGAATTTTATGGTCGTAGGGTTCTTGAATCACGCCCGCAAGAGAAAACGCGCGAACGGTTCCGCGACCTTTAGCCCGGTCTTATCCTCGAACACCGCGAACATGGGCGATGGGTTGCACTCAAGTAAATAGGGCTTCCCGGGGCCACGAATGAAGTCCACGCCGGAAAAATGCATACTGCATGCCTTCGCCGTCGCGACAACCATACGCCGCTCTTCGGCATTTAGTTCGGTCGCGATCACCGCGTCTTCCTTCCGCCGGTAGTCGAGTTCAGTCGAATGCAGTTCGGCCGAGGCGACCACTTTGTTCCCCACGACGAACGAACGAACTGAAATGCCATCGATGCGCTTTTGAAATAGGACCGGCGCGTACCGCAACGCCGACAACCGATCTGCCGTCAGGTCTTGTGACTCCACCGCCTGTACTGTCGCGCCGCCCGACAATGGTTTGTACACGACTGCACGATGTTTACGAACGAACCGTCGGACTGCCGCCGGGTCATTCGTCGCGATCCAATCCGGTACACGAAGGCCCGCGCTCTTCAGCAGTGCCAGTTGATACGGTTTGTTCGAATGTTGCGCATTGACCCAAGGCCCGTTTACGACGGGCACCCCGTGCGCTTCGTACGTCAACATCGCAGATGTCAGGAACGACGACTTCTCTTCCATCTGGGCCATTAACCCTTGTGGTCGCTCACGCAAATCCCGCTCAAAGTCGTCGGATAGCGCGTGGGCATGAAACCCGCGAAGATACACCGCGTTCGGTCTAGCGAAATGCTTCGACCCAATGCGCAACACGCCGTTTTCCAAGGAATACTTTGCGCGTTCCGGAAACGATGCACTGTTTAGGTAAATTGTATCTCCGCCCAACCCGCGCACCGCTTTCGCGACACGTCTCGCTTGCGGGTCTCCGGGGGATCCTACGATTAGTATAGGTTTCAATCAAAGACTCCACGTTTTGTGGGCGAAGAAATCTTCATTTCGCTTGCGCAAACGTCATCTTCGCCCGCACATCCTCGCGAAATTGCTGCATTTCATCAGACGCATGCCCCAGACTCTCTGCGATCTCCAGTGCGTTGACGATTGCTTGCCCACGATAATGATTGTTGGTGACGACGTACGTATCCTGCGCGAGTTCTTGTATCGAACGAATCCGGTTTGTCCACGGCTTTAGCTCGTCCGGGCTGTAGAGGTAGTTGTACCGTTCGTACGGCGGGATGCCATCGCGAAACCAATTTTCTGCGTTGCGGCCGTGTAAGCGAACATAGCCGACCGGCGCCGTGACCGCCTCCGATGGTGCAACGCAATCCCGCAACGTGGGCTGGTCGATGTTGCAGAATGTAACGGCCCGCTCCCGCAATCCTTCGTAGAATTCAGGCTCATCCCATGTGGTATGCCGAACTTCGACGACAATCGGAAACGCGTTGAACGCGTCGATCACGCGTGCAAGCCACTGCCGATTCTCCGGTGTGCGGCGAAAGCTCCACGGAAACTGAACGAGGATTGCACCCAGCCGATCCGCTTCTGCGAGGGGCGCTATGCCATCGCAATACACGCGAACATCCTCCTCGTCTGGCCAGGTGTTGCGCTCATGGGTGAATCGTTGCCACAGTTTTGCAGTAAACTTGAACCGCGAATTTCCGGACGTCTGCGCCACCCAGCCGCGTGCCTGCCCCGCATCGGGAGGACGGTAAAACGTGCTGTTGACCTCCGCCGTATCGAAGTACTGCGTCAGGAATTCGAGCGGACGAAACCCTTTCGGCGCGGATTCGGGATACACGATCCCTTTCCAATCCGCGTACGACCATCCTGCCGGACCAATCCGTATCGTGCCCATGCAGGGATGCTACCATTGCCGCTCTGGGGTTCGTAATTCCGCCTTTAGGCGGCCGGTCTTAAGAAAATGCCGCCTAAAGGCGGACCTACGAACCGGCACGACGTTGGTCTTAGCGGGCATCAACGTCAAGCCACTCCTGTTGGCCCTTCATTTGCACCTAGATTGTCATCCCCGCGAAGGCGGGGAACCAGCATCTCTGGACACTCACTGGATTCCCGTCTTCGCGGGAATGACGGTAAAGGATCGACGATCTACAGTATGTCGCAAGGTCCAGTGGCGTAACGTGTCAGTGACCGATTACTCCTTGCCGCCGAAGCACTTCATAAAACACGATACCGAACGCCGTCGCGACGTTAATCGTATTCTTGAATCCGTGCATGGGGATGCGTACGCACGCGTCGCATCGTTCGAGTACGTCCGGCGAGACGCCGCGTACTTCATTGCCGAAGATGATCGCCACAGGACTCGGCCAATCGAAATCGATGTAGGTCGCCGCGCCTTCCTCAGCTTCCACGGCGATACATGGGACGCCTTCCGCGTGCAGCGCGTCGATCGCTTCGACCGTTTCCGCGTAATGCGTCCAGGGGACATAGTCGATCGCGCCGAGCGCGGTCTTCGCTAACTTGAGGTGTGGCGGATACGCGGTCATGCCGCAAAGGTGCAAGTGCGCCGCAGCCCCTGCGTCCGCCGTGCGAAAAATCGATCCCACGTTAAACGCGCTGCGAAGGTTGTCGAGTACGACATGCACCGAATTGCGCGGCAGATCCGGCAGTGATTCCGGGGGTACCATCCGGTAATGCGGTTCAAGCTGCGAATCGCCGTCGCTCACTGCCAACCCCTCACCCTAACCCTCTCCCCGAGGAGAGGGAACATGATAGAAAATCGAGTGCAAGGGAGTCTCATGGGAATCCGATTCGCACAAATGCGTTGTTACTTACAACTGCTTCTCAAACCAATCCGCCATCACGGCGACTTCCTCGTTAATCGTCATCCACGGATGACCCCCGCCTTTCTTAACGATAAGCGAGGCCGAACCACTGTTTTCATTCACCGCGTCAACAAATTTTTGCGATTGATTCAGTGGCACGAGCGGGTCCGCGTCACCATGAATCAGTAAGAACGGAGGAGTCTCTTGCGGGATGTTGTGCAACGGTGAGAGACGTTTCGCCATCGCGGTGACCACGTCTGCACTATGACCATTCACGCCGCCATTAAACAGCAGATGCCCGATCGAACTCGCGTAATCCGGCTCTTCATTGTCCCAATCCAGGAAATCGGTGGGCGGGAAAAATACCGCTGCCGCCTTCAACCGAGTATCCAGTTTTTTGAGCGCGTCCTTCGAATCAGCCTTGCCGTCTTCCGCACGGACCGTCGCTAACAAAGCAAGGTGTCCGCCCGCCGATGCACCAACGATACCCATGCGGTCCGGATCGAAGCCGAGTTCATCGGCCCGGGATTTCGCGTAGCGAATGCCCTGTTTTACGTGGTCGAGCATCTCGGCACCCGTAAATTTGGTTACCGACCCCGGTCGAATGCCAAACACCGTAAAACCGCGAGAACAATAGATGTTGAACATTTGCGCGCGCTCATGATCACGTAGTTTACCCGCGTCCGAATGCCAGGCACCGCTCACCACGTCAACAATTGCGAGCCCGTTCGACTTTTCCTTGGGGGTAAAGACGTCGACCAACAGTCCAACGCCATGGCTTTCCGCGTATACCAAGTTTCGCTCGCGGTCGAAAGGCCCGGCATCATCGCCATTGGATACGAAACAAGCCCCCAAGGTGAACGCAAATATTGAGATTATTCGAGAGGTCATCATTCTTAGTATTCCCTAATCTTTGCAGCATCATCGTCGCGACTAAAACACTGGTTTAGAGCGATCCGTCTGCAATCAAATAGAATCCGTATCCGTACCACACTGGCATCAAGAGGAGAAAAAGGCTGAAAACGGTCCAGCGAGCCGGTCGCTGTCTCAAAACATATCCTGCCCCGATGAGAATGACGAACGTGACAGTAAGACCCAACGCTCCCAACATACTAAAGCTTCGCAATCCAGCATTTGGGAAATTGACAACACGAACGATATGGCCAGACCATGGGCCAAGCATGTTCGCCCCTGCGGCGGCGAATCCTTGAGTGACTGAGATAGCTGGGCCTTCGGGTGTATCGTTGAGTCCTATGGCGTTCAAATGAACTAATCCTACGATCACGCCAATTCCGATCCAAACGATAGCGAACCACTTAAGTCGTTTGAAACTTAATGGACGCGCAGGAAATGTTGGGGTATCGGCGTTCTTACTTTTTTGGGCGAAGCGCCTCGTTGACTCTGAATCCATCTGATATACATGCGCGTTCATTCAGGAGCCCTCCAGTGCAATCCTTGGTCAATCCACGCTCGCAACACCGCAATCTGCTCTGAGGTCAATTGCGGCTTATTACTTGGCGGCATCGGTCGATCGCCCTCGATGCCGCCCACCCGGTGAATCAACCCGCTACTCGCGCTGTCGCCGTCTTCGATGACCGGCCCGGTCTTGCCGCCACGCAGCAACATTTCGCGCGTATCCAGGTTCAGGCCGCCCTTCCGACGTTCGTCGCCATGGCATTCATAACAATTCTCTTCAAGAATAGGTTGAACCTCGGTCGTGTACAACACGTCGCGATCCACCGCAGGCGGCAACGACTGGATTCGCCACCACATTGAGGCCGAAGGATACGCCAACGCCCCACCGCCCACAAGTACCAAGAGTCCTACATACGCAACTATCCGATTTCGCGAATTCACCATCATTCTCCTTCAGAAGCCCGCCCACGCGAAATGAATCCGCGAGTAATTGTATCATCTATGAATCGGGGGACGGTCTAAATGCGTGTCAACTTTTCATTTAATAGTTGTCTTTGCCGCAACATGACGGGGTTTTCGCAAATTGGCTAGCAAGTCCAAGGCGCTACAAATCAAGTCTAGCGGAGGAAACGGTTGCCTTTTGCTATTCGGCGGAGTCTTCATTGCTGCGGGTAGCGCAGTTTTTTGGATCTTTTCTTGCTCGCCCATGATCCAACTAACAATGGCCCAGCGCTGGGTGGAGACCCCGTGCATCATTGAGTCCAGTTGGTTAGAAACGTTCGACGGTGACGATGGCGACACCTATGCGCCGAATATCGAATACAGCTATTCCTTCGGCGACGGCGATTACGACGGCAACCTTTACGTCTTTGTCGGCGGATCGTCTTCAGGACGCAAGCGCCACCAACGGATTGTCGATCGCTATCCCGCAGGCAGCAGTGCAGTCTGCTACGTCAACGCCAAAGAGCCTAGCGAGTCGGTGCTCATGCGAGGCCTTACGTTCGATTATTTCTTCGGTTTCATCGGTCTCATCTTTGTTGGAGCCGGTGTAGCCATAATCGTATTCGGCGGTTTCCAGGGAAAGAAAGGTGGAGCGGTGAGCGCCCGTGCGAAAAGCGTTCCAAAAGAGTTTGAGAGAGACTTGAAAACTGGTCCCGTGACCCTGAAATCTCAATCCGGCCCTGTCGGTCGGTTCATTGGCGTGACGCTATTCGCACTCGTTTGGAATGGGATTACGGGTGCGGTCTGTTTCGGAATCATTTCGGATGGCGAAATCGGATCCTTCCTCTTTCTATTCATATCTGTTTTCGTGCTTGTCGGCGTCATCCTCATTCTCGCCGTCTTCTACAACTTCCTCGCCCTATTCAACCCGCGAGTGCAATTGACTTTGAAGGAAGGCGCCGCACGATTGGGCGAAGAGGTCGAACTGGATTGGACGATGACCGGATCGGCAGAACGTATAAACAAGCTCCGAATCTGGCTCGAAGGACGCGAGGAGGCGCAGTATACCCGCGGGACGGATACCTACACAGACAGGAATACGTTCGCGACAATCGAGATCATCGAAACACGCAAACGCAGCGAAATCCGCAGAGGCCGAGTAACGTTGCCAATCCCTGAATACACGATGCACTCATTTGACGGGGGTAACAACAAAATCGTTTGGGAGGTCAAACTGGAAGGGGAGATTTCCAACTGGCCGGACATCGACAATACGTTCGAATTCACCATTCTCCCGCTCAATGTTTCGGAGATTGCATAATGTTGACGCTCAAAACGAAAGAGGGTCGACTGGATTTTGGGCCCGGCGGAGTGGTCGAAGGCGTGGCAGGATGGAGCGTGAATGACCGGCCTGAGAGTGTTCAGTTGTTTTTGATGTGGTACACAATCGGCAAAGGTGACGAGGATGCCGGCATCGTCGAAGAACTGGCACTGGACGTGCAATCCAGCCAAGAAGAACAGTCGTTTAAATTCACGCTACCTGATCGACCCTACAGCTTTGAAGGCGCGCTTATCGCGTTGCAATGGGCGATAGAACTCGTGACGAAGGACCCGGACGAAGTGGCACGGATCGAAATCATAGTTTCGCCTTGGGTGGAAAAGGTCGTACTTCCGGTAGGCGACTACGAAAAACCGATCGAGTTGAGCACTGATGACGACTGAAACATTAAACACCGCCTCGGCAAATCCGTTCGCCTCCCGCTACATCAACGCGATTCGGTTCAGGATGCTCACTTCTGACAACAACAGATTCGGCGACCGGTTGGCCGACCTGGGAGGTAAGGCCGCAATAGTTGGGCCGCACGGTTCTGGGAAAACGACGTTGCTTGAGTCCCTAGACGACGAACTCTGTCAGTCTGGTTGGACCGTATATCGCTTTCGAACCACCGAACGCCGCCGCAGCATTCAAGATATGGCGAGCCGTTCATATGGCCTAGAGGATGCCGTGCTCATTGATGGCGCGGGCCACATCGGGCCTGTTTCATGGCACCGGCTTTCGCGTCACGTCGCTGGCGCAGGCCGCCTGGTGATAACCGCCCATCGACCCGGCCGCTTTCCGTCTCTACACCAATGTGAAACCTCGCTCCCGCTGCTCGACGCACTCGTAGCGGAACTCGCCCCCACCATCGCGGACGACCTACGCAGCCATTCCCATGCCCTCTATGAACAACACAAGGGCAACATCCGCGATGTGCTCCGCGGACTGTATGACCACTGGGCGACGCTGTCCTAGCCATCCCGCTTGAAAAACTACTTGTTTTAGGTCAGAATAGGCGATTGTGCGAAGAGACTGTATTGCACCGCAAACGGGTTGTAATCGGATTCGCGCCACAAACCGGGATCAGGAAAGAGCATGGAGAAAGAACAAGCAATTGAGGTGGAAGGCACTGTGTCCGAGTGTCTACCGAACGCAATGTTCCGCGTAGAGCTCAAGAACGACCACACCGTTCTCGCACACATCTCCGGCAAAATGCGCAAATACTACATCCGCATTTTGCCCGGCGACAAAGTCAAACTCGAACTCTCGCCCTACGACCTGACCAAAGGCCGCATTACCTACCGCTACAAATAGCGCTGCGTATTGTGTGAGCACCACGTCGTCCTGCGTGTCTTTTCGCGAGGACATATCATCACCGTCATTGCCGCGAAGCGCGACAGGTAATCTTCTCCTTTCAACCAATCGAACTTGATGTTTTAGGTCGCCCCATCTAAGATTCCCGGGCTGGCTCGCTGCGGTCGAGCCTGGAAAGGAATTGGTTATGCGAATCCCCTGTCGGATGTTAACGGCAATTCCGTGCATGCTCACGATGTTGGCCGGTTGCGGCGGCGATCCAGCACCCCAACCGGAAGAGCGCACATATGCCGTGAAACTGTTCACCGTCACCGCCGCGATGGGCGCGCCAGGCCGCGAGTTTCCGGGCACGGTGCAAGCCTCAACCGCCGTCGATCTTGGATTCCGTGTACCCGGTCCGCTCATCGAACTTCCGGTGACCGCTTCGCAAGAACTCAAAGAAGGCGATGTAGTTGCGCGAGTCGATCCGCGCGATTACCAGACGCGACTCGACAGCACGGAAAGCATGCTGTCGGAAGCGCGCGCACAATTGAATGCGATGAAAGCAGGCGCACGGCCTGAAGATATTCAGATCGCCGAGGCCACCGTTTCGGCCGCGCGTGCGACGTACACCGAAGCGAATACACAATATGACCGCTTAGCCAATTTGTTAGAGGAAGATGTCGGGACGCAATCTGATGTGGATCGTCAGCGTCAGTTGCGTGACGTTACCAAGGCGGAACTTTCGAAAGCAGAACAATCCCTGAAGGCTGCGACGGAAGGCGCACGTATGGAAGACGTGCAAGCGATGGAAGCGCGCATCGAGGGACTCGAGACGCAACGCCAGGATGCGGCCAACGCCATGAAAGACACCACTCTCCTTGCACCATTCGATGGTGTGATTGCCGTGGTACATGTTGAAAACCGCCAAATCGTGCAAGCAAACCAAGCGATTGTCCGCTTTCAAGATGAGTCGGCGCTGGAAGTGAACATCCAAGTGTCCGAAGCCGACATCGCCACGGGGCCGAAATACGAAACCGTTGAAGATCTTGCAGAATCGTTAAACATCGAAGCCGAATTCGCTGCGTTACCTGGACAACGGTTTCCAGCGACCTTGAAAGATTTTGAAACGCAGGCGGACCCTCAGACTCAGACGTTTGCAGCTACGTTTCTCGTGACGCCGCCCAAGGATGCACAGATTCGACCCGGTATGAATGCCACACTCCATGGTAAACCGACGGAGGACGCTGTACCAGACGAACCGGGCTTTTGGGTGCCTGTCAACGCTGTTTTCTCGGATTCCTCCGGCGCGAGCAAACTCTGGCGCGTCGATTCCTATTCCAATCGGGTCGCGCAGCAGGAGGTATCGCTCGGGGCCATGCGGGATTCGCTGGTGCACGTGCTGACCGGCGTTAGCGCAGGCGATCTGATCGCGGCATCGGCTGCGAATTCGTTGAAAGCCGGTATGAAAGTCCGGGCCTACGAGCCCGGCGACGCCTAGTCCCTCCATGAATCTCGCGGAACTTTCCATTCGGTACAAGACCATCACGTACGTGATGACGATCGTTCTGATCGTCGGCGGCCTCATTTCGTTTCAAAACATGCCCCGACTTGAAGACCCCGAATTCACGATTAAGGAAGCGCAAGTCATCACCGTCTATCCCGGCGCGACCGCCGAGGAAGTCGAGCGCGAAGTCACTGAGGTCGTCGAACGCGCCGCGCAACAGATGGGCCAATTGAAACGCGTGACGTCCCGGTCCGAGCGTGGCCGATCAACCGTATCGGTGTCCATGAAGGACCAATACGGCAAAGAAGAGCTGCCTCAGATTTGGGACGAGCTGCGCCGGAAAATTAGCGATGCCCAATCCGAATTGCCACCCGGCGCGCAACCCTCCATCGTGGCCGATGACTTTGGCGATGTGTACGGCGTCTTTTTTGGGCTCACCGGAGATGGTTATTCATACGCCGAACTTGAGACGGTTCTGAAACGCCTTCAGCGCGAACTGTTGTTGGTGGATAATGTCCGAAAGATTTCGCTGTACGGGGTGCAAACGGAGGCCGTATATATCGAAATTGCACGGGCGAAACTGTCAGCACTCGGCATTTCGAAAGATGCGATCTATGCGGCGCTATCTGACAAGAATATCGTCGCGAACGCTGGCCGCGTCGAAGTTGGGAGCGAATACATCCCAATCCACCCGACTGGAGAATTCGATAGCTTAGATGAATTCGGGGATCTCTTGATCGGCAGTTCCAATGCTGGCGGACTGGTGTACCTTCGCGACCTCGCTACCATTCGCCGTGGCTACATGGATCCGCCCGGAAACCTTCTTCGAATTGATAGTACGCCTGCAATCGGGATCGCGATTTCCACGATCGAGGGCGGAAACGTCGTTCGAATGGGCGAAGCGGTTCAACAACGGATTGTGGAGTTGGAAACCGAAGGCATAATCCCGCTCGGCGTCGAATTACATGCCATAAGCATGCAGTCCGACGCGGTCACCGTAGCGATTGACGGATTTGTAATGAGCCTTTTCCAAGCTATCGTCATCGTCGTCGCCGTCCTCATGTTATTTATGGGACTCCGATCCGGGCTCTTGATAGGCTTTGTTCTTCTCCTCACGATATGTGCGTCTTTTGTCGTGATGGCGTACTACGGCATCATCCTCGAACGCATTTCACTCGGTGCGCTCATCATTGCCCTAGGCATGCTCGTGGACAATGCGATCGTTGTTACCGAAGGAATGCAAGTTCGCATTCGCGCGGGAGAAGATCGGCTTGAGGCCGCCAAGCGCGTCGTCAGCCAAACCATGATGCCGCTACTCGGCGCGACCGCTATCGCGATTCTTGCATTCGCCGCGATTGGTACGTCCGACGATTCCACCGGCGAGTTCTGCCGTTCGCTCTATCAAGTCATTCTGATCTCCCTATCCATGAGTTGGGTCACCGCCATGACGGTCACGCCGCTGCTCTGCTACACCTTCATTCGCCCTGGCGCCAAAAAGGCAACCGATGCGTATGGCGGCAGACTTTTTCGAATGTACCGAAGATTATTGGTCATCAGCATGCGCCGACGTTGGGCTACAGTCGCTTTGATGATCGGTTTGCTGGCGCTTTCGATATATGGTTTTGGTGCGGTCGACCAGAGCTTCTTCCCGAATTCCACGCGTCCGCAACTCATGGTCAATTTTTGGCTGCCCGAGGGTACGCATATCGATGAAACCGAAAACAAAGCGGAGCAAGTCGAGAAATACTTGGCGGGGCTCGACAATGTTACAGGAATTACGTCGTTCGTCGGCCAAGGCGGAGCCCGCTTCCTGTTGACCTACGCAGCCGAGAGTCCTAACTCTAGCTACGCGCAGTTCTTGATCGATGTCGACGACTATCGCGTCATCGATACACTCATCGGAACAGCGCAACGAGCGTTGACAGCGCGATTTCCCGAGGCTCGGACCTTTGCCACGAAATTCGCGCTTGGTCCATCGAGCGCGGGTAAGATTCAAGCGCGAATCAGCGGTCCCGATCCGCAGGTGCTAAGAGAACTCGCCGAGCAGGTGCTTGATATCTATCACGCCGACGGAAAGTTGATCAGCGTACACTCCGATTGGCGTACACCGGTAAAAGTATTGCGTCCGACGGTCGCCGATGTGCAAGCCCGGAACAACGGCATTGCACGCGCGGATATTGCGCGGACATTGGAAGAGGCGTTTCAGGGCGTTCGCGTTGGCGTATACCGTGAGGGCGACAAGTTACTACCGATCATCTCGCGTCCGCCCGAATCGGAACGCGCCGACGTGTGGTCCGCGCAGGACCTGCAAATCTGGAGCGTCGCCGGCCAACGGATGATTCCGATGTCCCAAGTCGTAAACGGTTACAAAACCGAATTCGAAGACCCAGTCATTCGCCGCCGCGATCGCGCACGTACCATCGCCGTGAAAGCAGATCCCGCGAACGAATTAGCCAGCGATGCGTTCGCACGCGTGAAACCTGAGATCGAGGCGATCGAAATTCCCGCTGGATACACCCTCGAATGGGGCGGTGAATCCGAGGATTCCGGCGACGCCAACGCGAGCCTCGCGGCGAAGCTTCCCATTTTCTTCCTCGCGATGGTCCTCGTGACGCTCGGCCTGTTCAACGCGTTAAGGCAGCCGCTCATCATCTGGCTCTGCGTTCCACTCGGGATGATTGGCGTTGCGGCCGGTTTGTTGGTTACCGGCCAGCCGTTCGGATTTATGCCGCTACTCGGCATCCTTAGCCTGACCGGAATGCTCATCAAGAACGCGATCGTCCTCATCGACGAAATCGAATTGCAGAAGACCGGCGACAAATCGGTTTACGACGCGATTATCGATTCCGGCGTCAGCCGACTTCGCCCCGTCATGATGGCCGCGTCTACGACAGTACTCGGTATGCTGCCGCTAGTGGTCGACGCCTTCTTCGTTTCCATGGCCGTCACGATCATGTTCGGCCTTGCATTCGCGTCCGTTCTTACGCTTATCGTGGTTCCGGTGCTCTATGCCATCTTCTTCCAAGCAAGTAAACCGGCGTAACGAGTTCTCGAGCGCCGACTAACTAGCAATCCACTAAGTGCAAACGAATCCAATCCGTCAGTGATTCCTCCGACAATGTACCTGCGGCGAGTTCCATAAACATTCGATACCGCTCTTCTTTGGACGCGTCGATGTCGTACTTGTTGAGCAGCAGAAAAGTTCGACAAACTACTAGGGCGGTGCGCTTATTCCCATCTACGAAGGGATGATTTTGTGCTAGGCCGAACGCGTAGGCTGCGGCCAGCATCGAGATGTCGGGGCGAGGTGTGGCATATACAAACAGATTCCGGGGCCGAGCTAGCGCCGACTCCAACAAATCGCTGTCCCGAATTTCTACAGGCCCGCCATACTCGTTGACTTGGCGTCTGTGGATCAGCTCAACAATACTGCGCTTGATCCAGACGATCTCTGACACGGATTACTCGGCCAACTTCCTGAGGACGTCCCGGTCTTCACGCATCACTCGATCTGCCACGATCGCTTGTTCTGCGAATTCGGGATCGTAGGGTGTCAGCTCGAATCCATCGGCGGTCTCTATCAAATGCAACTGATCCCCTTTTTCCAACCGAAGCCGCTGCATGAGTTCTTTCGGCAAGATTACGCCAGCGGAATTGCCTATCGTCGTTATCTTGACCTTCGTGACCATCGTTGAACTCCTTATCTAAGTTATAACATATGTTATAATGGCTAATCGACCCCAAAAAAGAGCGCCCGTCCAAACGTGCCGGACGGGCGCTGATGAATCGATTCGAACTTGTTACATCTTCTGCATCATGTTCAAGAAGTCTTCGTTGGTTTTTGTCTTTTTCAGCTTCTCGACGAGCAGTTCGGTTGCTTCGGTCACACCCAGCGGGCTGAGCACTTTGAGTAGTAGCCAAATCCGTTGCAGGTTTTCTTCCGTAACGAGCAACTCTTCCTTACGCGTACGCGACTTCTGCACGTCGATTGCGGGGAAGACTCGTTTTTCCATGAGCCGGCGGTCAAGATGTACTTCCATGTTGCCCGTGCCTTTGAACTCTTCGAAGATGACTTCGTCCATCCGGCTACCGGTGTCGATAAGCGCGGTAGCGAGAATGGTTAAGCTGCCGCCTTCTTCGATGTTGCGCGCCGCACCGAAAAATCGTTTCGGGCGTTGTAATGCATTCGCATCCACACCACCGGACAATACCTTGCCGCTCGATGGCACGATGACGTTGTATGCGCGGGCGAGACGCGTGATGGAGTCCAGCAGGATGACGACATCTTTCTTATGCTCGGCCAAACGCTTGGCTTTTTCGAGCACCATCTCCGCGACTTGAACGTGGCGTTCCGGTGGCTCATCAAATGTCGAAGCAATCACCTCGCCGTTGACCGACCGCGCCATATCCGTGACTTCTTCGGGACGCTCGTCGATGAGCAGAACGATGACCACTGCTTCCGGATGGTTTACCGTAACGCTGTTCGCAATTTTTTGGAGTAGGACCGTCTTGCCCGTAAACGGCGCGGCAACGATTAGACCACGTTGTCCCTTACCGATTGGCGAGATGAGGTCCATGATCCGCATCCCAATCTCGTTCTTCGTGGTCTCGAGTTCGATGCGCTCATCCGGGTGAAGTGGCGTTAGGTTGTCGAACAGAATTCGGTCGCGGGCGACTTCCGGCCCCTCGTAATTCACGGCCTCGACTTTCAAAAGCGCGAAGTAACGTTCGCCGTCTTTCGGCGGGCGCACGTGGCCTTGAATTGTGTCACCGGTACGTAGCGCAAACTTGCGGATTTGCGATGGCGATACGTAGATGTCGTCTGGTCCGGGCAGATACGACGCATCCGGCGATCGCAGGAATCCGAATCCGTCGGGAAGAATTTCGAGTGTACCTTCGCCGTAGATCGACCCCGCCGCTTCTATGCGATGTTGAAGGATGGTGAAGATGAGGTCTTGCTTCTTGAGTCCGCTATACCCCTCGACCTCTAGCTCTTTCGAGAGCTCGTGGAGTTCCTCCATCTTCATTTTCTTGAGATCGCCGATTGCAATCTCCGGCCCTTCGGCCGCTTCAAACTCCTCCGCCTCCTTCTCCACATCCAATACCGTGACGTTTGAACGGTTTTGATTATTCCGCCGCCCGCGATTGTTGTTATTACTATTGCGATAGCCGCCGCGATTGCCGCCGCCTTGCTGCCCCCGGCGTTGGCCTTTGGGGCGCGATTTCGTTGGCGTACGTTCAGCCATGAAAAATTCCTTTCGCGTGGTCCGTCGACGCGGACACACAATGCTTTTTGGGCTCGATACGAGCCGTTTTCTGATTTGGTTCTACCTGTATGGGATGCAGCGCCTGCGAATGGCCGCGCCGCGGATTTTTGGTGTTACCCCGGAAGGAAAATACGAACTAATGAATGGCCTCCCAATTATCGCCGATTCCGACATCCACCTTGAGCGGAACCTGCAATGAATATGCGCCTTCCATGACCGATCGCATTGTCGCCGCAATACGATCCGCATCCTTTTTCGGACACTCAACCAATAATTCGTCGTGTACCTGCAACAACATCTCTGCTTTCGTCCCACGAAGGGCTTCGTCCAACCGGACCATTGCGACTTTGATAATGTCTGCCGCACTGCCTTGGACCGGTGTGTTAATGGCGATTCGCTCGCCCGCTTTTCGCGTGTTCACCGTACCGCTCGTCAGCTCGGGAAGGTACCGCCGCCGATTTAGCAACGTTGTCACAAATCCGTCTTTTTTTGCTGTCTCGAGCGTAGTCTCAATCCAATCCCTGACCCCAGGGTATGTCGCAAAATATTGGTCGATGAATTCCTGGGCCTCCCCATTGGAAATACCCAGATTCCTCGCCAACCCAAATGCGCTGATGCCGTATACAACGCCGAAATTCACTGCTTTGGCCTGACGCCGCATATCCGTCGTCACCGTACCCGGCAACACCTGAAATACCCGGGCCGCCGTATCGCGGTGAATATCCTCGTCTTGTTCAAAAGCCTCGATGAGTCCAGCATCGCCGGACAAATGCGCGAGTATTCGTAATTCAATTTGCGAGTAGTCCGCCGAGATGAGCTGGTTACCGGCAAGGCCAGGTACAAATCCCTGGCGAATCCGGCGGCCCATGTCGGTTCGGACCGGTATATTCTGCAAATTCGGATCGCTGCTCGAAAGCCTGCCGGTCGCCGCCACCGCTTGGTTGAACGATGTGTGAATGCGGCCCGTGTCCGGGTGTATCAGCTTCGGCAACGTTTCGATATACGTCCCTCGTAGTTTTTCCAGCATCCGGTACTCAAGGATTTTCTCGGGCAGAGGATGCTGCGGCGCAAGCCGTTCAAGTACTTCTACGTCAGTTGAGTAGCCTGTTTTGGTTTTTCGGATAGGTTTGAGCCCAATTTTATCGAACAGCACAGCTTGTAACTGTTTGGGCGAATTGATCTGAAACGGCTCCCCAGCCAGATCGTGTATCTCTGTCTCCAGGGCTTGCAACCGGTCTTTAATTTCACGCTCCAATTCGTCGAACAGCTCGACGTTCAGCGCGATCCCGGTTTGCTCCATGCGTGCCAGCACGCTAATGAGCGGCAATTCAACTGTATCAAAGAGATTTTCAAGTCCCCGTTCCTGCAACATTGGCTGGAACACTTCGGCGAGGCGCCATGTGATGTCGGCGTCTTCGGCGGCATACACGCACGCCTGGTCGATGGGGACAGTATCGAAGGTTTGTTGTTTTGACCCTTTACCGATTAGGTCGGAAATGGGGATAAGTTTTCGATTAAGGTAGTGAAGACTAACCTCATCAAGATTGTGCCTCAGTCTAGATGGATCTGTCAAGTAGGACGCAACCATCGTATCCAAGCCAATTCCGGCCAATTTGACGCCTGCCCGTTCGAGCACGACGAGGTCATATTTGATGTTGTGGCCGACTTTTCGGATTTTGGGGTTTTCAAGCAATGGCCGCAGCAGGGCCAAGGCCTCTTCGCCTGTCATGAAATCCTTGGGATGGCCTTCAGAATGCGCGGATAATGACTCTGCGGTATGGGCGATCGGAATGTAGTATCCGGTACCGGCGGCGCAACTCATCGATACTCCCACCAGCTTCGCCTGCATTTGGTCTTTCGACGTCGTCTCGGTGTCCACGGCGAAAAAGCCTGCCGACTGCATCTCAGAAACTGCGGATTTAATCTGGGCGCTTGTGAGCGCCAGCGAATACTCCGGCTCCTCTTGCTCTTGGGCATCGGGCAGAAACTCTTCGGTTAGCCCCTTGAATTCCAAACGATGAAACAGTGCCGCCAGCTTCTCACGGTCGAATTCGGGTACGACGCAAGACTCTGGCGTGCCTTCAAACTCGACGTGTTTGTCGATGGTGACCAGCGTACGACTCAACAGCGCCATCTCTTTTTCGTTCTCAAGATTTTCCTTTTGCCTACCTTTGAGATCTTCGATGTGATCGTAGACACCTTCCATCGTTCCATATTTCTGGAGCAGGGTCTTCGCGGTCTTCGGGCCGATTCCTTTGACCCCCGGAACGTTGTCCGCCGAATCACCCATCAAGCCGAGGGCATCTATCACATGTTCCGGCGGAACACCGAATCGTTCCTTCACGTCATCAACGCCATACCACATTCCGTTGTCGCCCTTGTTCGGGTCGTACACCTTAACGTTCCCGGTGATGCACTGAAGAATGTCTTTGTCGCCGGTGACGAGCACAGCCTTCATGCCGGCTTCTTCAGCCTGTCGTGCTAATGTGCCGATTACGTCATCGGCTTCCACACCGGAGACGACAAATTTCTTGAGGTCGAACGCCTCAACGATTTCCTCAAGCACGGGAATCTGCACACGGAGATCGTCGGGCATCGATTCCCGGTTCGCTTTGTATTCCGGGTAGAGATCGTCGCGAAAGGTCTTACCCGGTGCATCAAACACAACCGCCATATGGGTCGGATTCTCTTCGCGGAGTAAACGAAGCAACACGCGCGCAAAACCGAATGCGGCGTTCGTGGGTTCACCCTTTGAATTGGTCAAGTGGCGAATCGCAAAAAAGGCACGAAACGCGAACGCGTGTCCATCGATGAGATAAAGCGTGTCAGCCAACGCCGGCCTCCTTCGCAGTCTTGAGGATTGCTTCTGCCGCGCGGCGCGAGGCACCCGCATCGCCGAGCTTGCTTCGAACTTCGTTCAAGTCGCGTGTCATTTGCTCACGCGTGGGGCCGTCTTCGATCAAGGCCAGCGCGCGTGGCAATACCTGTGATACTTCCGCATCGCCTTGTACAAATTCAGGAACGATCCGCTTCCCCGCCAAAATATTTACCATCCCAATGTGATCCACCCGTACCAACCAGCGCGCCAACCAATACGTCGCTGGTGCAACTTTGTATAGCACGATCATTGGTACGCCGAATACTGCCGTTTCAACTGTTGCAGTTCCTGACGCCACTAGACAAAACCGCGCGCCGTACAATAGGTCGTATGATCCGCCAACGACGGTCTCGACTGGAAACCCTTCGGCCAGCGACTGAATTTGCGATTCCCGTTCCGCATCCACACATGGCGCGACGAATCGAGCTTCCGGATGTTTTTCGCGGATACCCCGGGCCACGTCGATCATCACGGGTAGGATGCGCCGGATTTCCTGTTCCCGGCTGC
>JAJDAB010000342.1 GCA_029262095.1 Candidatus Hydrogenedentota bacterium | reverse complement strand
GTTGATGGGCAACATCGACGAGTTGAACATGCTTTCGCAATTGGGCATTCAAGGATTCGCCCTAGTCGTCGCAGGTGTGTATTGCGCGATTGTATCGTTCATTATCTTGAAAGTCATCGACCTCGTCATCGGACTTCGCATCAATCCAGAGAGCGAACAAATGGGATTGGACCTCGAAGAACACGGCGAAGTGGGCTACAACCTGTAGCGGCGCGGCCTAATTATCCTATTGAACAATGCGCACAGTTTAAGGCTGGCGCATCAAGGTGAACGACGATCCTGTTTCGGGCGAGATCGTAATCGAAGTTTCCACTTCGATGTCTTCATGCATCCATGCGCCAGCGGGTAACGTTACCACTACATCCGTCGAATCTGCGTCTGAATCTACGACCGCTACGTCAATGGAGTCGAGTGATACGTGGAGGTCGTAGACTACGTCGCGCAATCGAATGCGGGTCACTGTGAGTTCCGGCCAATCCTCGGGCAGTTTTGGATCGACGCTAAATCCGTCCACAGTCGGAGCGAAGCCCAAGAAACCTTCGATCATGATTTGCGGTACCAACACGCTCTCAAAGAATTCTTGGTCGCAACCCAAACCACCAGCCGTTCCGCCGCCTTGGAGTGTGCCATCCCGTGTGCCGTCATAATAGGCACGGTATCCTCCAGCTGCTTGTACCTCGTCGAACCAGGCAATGATTTCTTGCAGTCGGTTCCACGCGTCATCGGGGCCGCGCGTCTTCAAACGGGCCATTAAATCATGAAATGAGAAGCCCAACACACCGCCGCCGTCCTGTACTTGGCCGCCCCAGGGAATTCCCTCGGGATTCGACCAGAACCAGCCGTAGTAATCTATGTTGCGCTTGGTCGTGGCGCGAGGGCCAAACCGCCAATGATATATATCGTCGCCCTGCGCGGTGTCACCGGCAACGATTCGGTCGCCGGAAAGCCAATTCAATATCGCTCCGGCATGATTCGGCGTCGCAAAATCGTAATACACCGCTTCAAGATTCAAGAACGCAAAACCGTAATCGTGCGACACGCCATCGATATCCACGCCAGCCGTAAACCGTTGCGTATCTGAATTCCAAAACAGCTCGTTGCCAGTTCGCTTTATGTTCGCCGCGTGCTGCTTCAACATATCGACATCGAACGCCGGTACCTCGTCGGGAATGGACCAATCAGGATGGGATGCAATCGCGCCTTCCAGCGCGATCATGTGTTGGAGCGCGTCGTAATATTGCACCGTTGCATACGAGTCCTTGTGGCCGAACGGCAGCAAGTCCCAATAGTTGTTGCCCACACCGCGTCCGTAGAGCAGCGTCTTCGTGCCGTCGGCTCCTCGTTGAATCCCTGTACGCCCGCCATGGCCAACCCAATCCGTCAGGACGACACCTTCATCAAGCGCATGAAACTCGTCCATGACAAACCGGACTGCCCGACGCATGCGTCCGATTTGTCCGCGCAAGAATTTGAGATCGCCGCTCCACAAGAAATAGTTCGAACACCCACGCACGAAGTTCGAATTGTTGATATTGTGCCGCGTGTCGTATTGCGTGAATATCGCCTGGAGCCCGACGAGGCCGTTCGGCTGCCGATTGACAAACGAAATGCGCATTTGCGTGACGACGCCTTTCCATTCCGGATGGCGATAGAGTGGGATCATCGAGTACGTGAACGAATCGCCAGCGACCGGTTCGATGGACATGCGGCGTGAGGGATCAAATTCCGGCGCATCCTCCCTCGTCCATTCAATAAAGGGCTTCGCGTCAGCAAGGCCTTCCATTTTCCAACGTATCTGGATGAAAGGCGATTGGAACACATCGATATGCAGCGGCGGCGTGGTCACGCCTCCGTTCGATTCCGTGAATCGAAACCACCACGCGTCGTCATGAACGCCTTCGTCAGCCGCGCCCGATAACACCCATCCCTGTTGGTCTTTCGCCTCCGTGCCGTGCCAACCATTGGGCACACTTGCCAATGAAAAATGCCAACCCCACGTGCCCGGTCCGCCTTGCTTCCAAAACGGGAATGGCCACCCGTGTTGATGTGCAATCGAAGCATGTTGGTGCGTGAAGACGTAGCCATCATCATCCATGCCTCGCGAAGCGAGTGTATTCGCCCATTGGCGACGGGGGGTATCCGACTGATCATCGGTCATTACCGCAGGCCAAAGACTTGGTGCAGTCAGCCACTCATCCCACAAAGTCGCTTTCGGTCCGGCGCCGGGATAATGCAGCCAATACAACGCGCGCATCGAATCCATCGCAGCCTCGTGGCCGGGAACGATGAATCGCGGGAAGTCCTGGGGAATCGATTGCGCCACCGCCGAAGAACTCGCGAAACTGAAAGCAATAAAAATGACGATTGATATAAACACGATTCGGACGGAATTCACAGGACTCGTCCCCCAACTACAGCGGGTAGTCATACGTTTCGCCCCCAATCTCGAATCGGTATTCGACGAGATACGGCCATCGCGCGGGCGCGAGTTCGGATTCCCATACCGCCAGTCGCTCCGAGATTTGTTCGACAACACCAGGATTCTTCTCCGCGCAATTGTCCTGTTCCTCTTTATCCGTGGCCAAGTTGTACAACCACTCGCGGCCATCGCGATCATCAACGACCAGCTTCCAATCTCCCCACCGTGCCGCTTTCATGTGATGCGAGCGCCAGAACAAGGTTTCGTGTGGAGGCTGATCGGTTTCGCCGCGCAAGTAAGGCATGAGATCGATTCCGTCATATTCAATATCCGGCGGTAGGGCTATATCGGCGGCAGCCACGGACGTATTGAAGATATCCATCAGGCTGATGGGCGTGTCTATCTCTTGCCCGTCTGGAATTCTGCCGGGCCATTGCACCATACAAGGGATGTTAATGCCGCCCTCAAAGTGATTGAACTTACCACCTTTGAGCGGCGCATTAGCGGTCGCGCCGGTATACGTCGCGCCGCCGTTATCACTCGCAAACCAGACCATCGTATTTTCCGCCAGGCCCAAGTCCTCAACCGACTTCATCACTTGGCCGACCGCATCATCGAGCGCGGCGATCATGGCGTAGTAGATCCGCTTGTTCGTATCCTCGACGTGCGCGAATTTCTCGTAGTACTCCTTCGGCGCTTGAAACGGTGTATGTGGCGCGCTAAACGAAACAAATATGAAGAACGGATCGGACTTGTTTTCTTCGAGGTAGTGCACAGCCTCACGCGCAATCGCGAATGTTAGATATTCGTCCTCATCGATCACGTCTTCATTGCGGCGAATTGCACAAGTGCCGTTTCGCTCTTGTGCCCAAATGTGTTTGCTCGCAAAGTAATCGTGCCGGTGGTTGACGATGTCCGGGTCGTCGATGTCGTCGTAGAGCGTGAAGGCTTCATAAAAACCGTAGGAATAATCGAAGCCGCGTGTGGTCGGCAAGAACGGTTCCGTGTAACCGAGGTGCCACTTCCCGATTAGCCCGGTGTGATATCCGTTGCTCTTCACCAACTCGGAAAGCGTTATCTCGGAAGGGGGCAGGCCTTGGCGCAGCATATCCTCACGACGCGGCACACTCGTGAGATTGCGCGGACGCCAATCGCCCATGTCCATCAGATGCCGATAGACGTTGTACTCGAGCCGATTGCGCGGATAGCGATTGAGCGGCTGCGTCTCGAAACCGAACCGTTGTTGGTAACGTCCCGTCAACATAGAAGCGCGGGACGGACTACAAATCGGCGACGTACAATACGCGTCGGTAAAGGTCACCCCGCGCGCACCGATGGCATCAATGTTCGGAGTCTGGACGGTCTCACCGCCGTAGTGCGAGATATCCGTTTTTCCGAGGTCGTCCGCCAACAGAATGATAATATTAGGACGTGATTCAGCGGGTTGGTCACGCTGACGCGCGTCGGAAAGGTATGTTTCCTTGCGCGCGATCCGCTTCTCATCGAATTCGATAGCATGCTGAGAACTGGAGAGCGGCATGAGTTGATACGCGAAAATCGTCGCCGATGCTGCAGCCACGCCCAAGGCGATTTTTCGTCGAGTGGTCACAGCGCTTTAGATTCCTCGATGATGGATTCCAGTTGTTTTTCCAACATCGTTTTCGTATGTTCAAAAAACGTGACAACATCATCGCGGCGACTAAAGGAACGAGCTGAATTGTCTTCCAAGCGTTCGCCGACTTTCTGTATGAGCCAACGAATTGAATTCGTGCTCCGAATGGGAGTTCCTTCGAAGGTAATGTACACGGGATTCGTGTGAGCATCCGCATCAGGGTGGCCTTCGAGTTGCTCGCCCCATGCCCGCGCGGAGACCCACATCGACTTTTCACAGGGAATCACCATTTCGTATCGAAGCGATTGCGGCAACTCGTTTGACTTGACGGCAAATGAATGAGCAACCGAACCATTGACCAAGACGTCCACCTGTTGCACCGGCGCAACCTCCGTCATCACTTCGATCCGCACGCGAACTTCGTTCCGATCTGCGTCAATTGCAAGCGTACTACCGGGAGATACGCCCTCCACATCCAACAACAGCATGGGGCCAGTCGTGAAGAAACTCCGCCCTTCAGCCGCGGCGTCCGTCCAAGCCTCGACGGAGACTTCGTCTTCCAAACGTACATATGTGCGGCAGTCGCCAAACGCGCGGCAGTAGGGATAATCGCTCGCGCCGATGGCGGGGAATCGATAGCCCGCATTTAGCATGTGATACCAACCCTCCAGCCCGATGCCGCGATACACAGCAAACTGCAATAGCTCAACTCCATCGGTGTTGCCGTGGACGAAATCCGCGTAAATCTCTTTTTCGTACCCGCCATGCGCGTGGAAGGATTTGCCGTTTAGCCGGTGCGTTTCGATCCCGGCTTTGTCGAACAGCGGCCATTCGTTCGGGTTAAGTGATTCGTTGTTGAACACCAATTCGTCCGCGAGCAGCACGCAAATATGGCCGTACGTGCTGCAACGATACTCTTGACCGGAGCTAAGCCAGGTATCGCCACGGCGCACGATGGACGACCGTCCAAGTCCTCGGTCTTGCGGCCATTCCTGCGCGGCCATGTCGCCGGTATACGTCCTCGTATCGTTCATCGCGAGTAAATAACCGAACCGCAAGTCTTCAGCTTCCAACAGATCCAAAGCACGCGACTCATCTTCCACGTTTCGCCGATTGAGATGAATATGCGTATCGCCCGAATACCAATTACGCGCGGCCATATCCAAAACCCGGCGAAGTGTTAACTCGATTTCGTTCGGCTCGCCTTCAACGATTTCTACCCGCTGCACGATTGGCCGGTGCTCATACCCTTTCCACACCTCGACGACAACGTCACCCCGAGGCACGTGCACGTCGAACTCGCCAGACGTGTAAAAGAACCAGCCGTAGTACCGAAACGGACCTTTTCCGGTCCGGTTACCCAAACGATGCAGACTCCAAGGTGCAAGCGGGTTTTTGCTCGGCTCGTAGTATCGGCCCTGCGCATCCCGCACGGCTACCCGACAAAAAGTCGGTGCGCCTGTGTCCGAATCGAGTACGCGCACCGAGAGCGTTTCAGGAAACGTACCGTCTGAATCCGGCGCAGTTCCAACGGTGGGGGTACCCGGAATCGTGTGGATAAGTTTGTCCGAAGCCGTTTCGTCCGGCGCGTTGGCCTCTTGTTCAGAGTCGTGGGCGATCGCGGACGCAACAGCGGCCACGAATGTAAAAGCGACAAACAAGAGTTTCATTAGTGAAGGCATGAGCAGGCCGCGCGATTGTATCGCAAGCGGCTATCGGTAGTAACGGCCATCTGGCGCATCCGGCTCGATCTGTGGAGGAGCTGGCCGATGGCTTTGCGAGAGCAATGCCTCAAGCCTCGCAGCTATGTCGGCATGTTTCGACGAAACATCGTTTCGCTCATTGGGATCTTCATTTAGATTGAATAGTTCAAGCGGCGCATCTTGACCATTTCGCACGATTTTCCATTCATTCCAACGTCCACCGCGTGCAACACCCGCCTCCCAATACATCAGCCGGTCTTTCAATGCAGGGACATCCCCTCGTCCGGTGAGCAGAGGAGCGATCGAGACGCCGTCGATCTCGCCGGAGTCCGAATCCGAGGCATCGGCGAGTTCGGCAAACGTCGGCATTAGATCTGCGAAGTACCACGGCGAATCATCCGTAGTTCCCGGCCGAATCCGGCCAGGCCAATGCGCAATTGTCGGCACACGAATCCCACCTTCATACATGTCGTATTTATGCCCGCGCAAATCACCGTTCGCTTTAAAAAAATCCGCACACGCAAGGGAATAGGAATCCGCACCGTTATCCGAGGTGAAAATCACGATCGTGTTTTCGCTGAGACCTCTCTCATCCAACAGCGCCATGACTGCGCCCACGCCTTTGTCCATGTGCGTAATCATTGCAGCCATATTCGCTTTTGGCTCCGAAGGCGTAGCATACCCTTCACGCCATTGGGACTCTGGCGGGTCTTCTTCAAACGTGCCGGAGTATTCGCGCAGACTTTCACCGGGCACCGTCCACTCGTGATGTGGAATCGAAAGCGAAAGAAAACAGAAAAACGGATCGCCGGGATCCGTATCGATGAAATCGAGTGCCTTCTTCATGACGACATCGTGGGAATACTGCGTTCGTTTTTCGCCCGCATTGCCCGGTAGCGGATACTTCTGGTCGTTATGCCAGAGATAATCCGTGTAATAGAAGTGAGCGTGCTTTTGATGGAGGTAACCGAAAAACTCGTCGAAGCCTTGATTGTTCGGCACGCCGGTCGTGCCCGCTTCGCCCAGGCCCCACTTACCGAACAGGCCAGTCCGATATCCCGCGCCTTGCAGCAATTCCGCAAACGTCACGTCATCATCGCGCAGGGGAATGCCGCCACTGTTCCCGCGCACCGGGGTATGGCCCGCGTGCAGGCCGGTCATCAGTACGCACGGGACGGCGCACACTGCGGACACCCGGCATAGGCGTTGGTGAACCGTACGCCCCGCTCGGCGAGGCGGTCGAGATGCGGCGTGCGAATATGCTGCTGTCCATAACAGCCTAGATGGCCATACCCCAAGTCGTCGGCCATGATGAGCACAATGTTGGGACGTGTGTTCGCTTGTGCCTCAGCCCGCAAACTCAACGCGGCCACACCCGCCGAGGCTGACAAGCCTGCCTGTTTCAAAAAACTACGCCGGTCCATTCCCTTCTCCTATCGAAAGCGGGTACCCTAAGCCGTAACCCTGCCGCTGTGCAACCGGGTGGCTCGATTGGCTAATTCTGGAAAGGACTGGATTCGATGAAACGGTTAGGACTGATGTTGACAATTGGAGTCGCCGCGCTAATCGGCGCAGCCGCTCTTGCAGAGGAATCCGAATGGACGTCGCTCTTCGACGGGAAGTCGCTCGACGGCTGGATTCAAAAGAATGGCACGGCGACGTACCGCGTTGAAGATGGAACGATTGTCGGTAAGACGACTCCGGGCAGTCCGAATTCGTTCCTGTGTTCGGAAAAGGACTACAGCGATTTCGAGCTCACGTTTGAGGTCAAGTTGTTTAACGGTGAACTGAACTCGGGCGTGCAGATTCGATCGCAAACGAAACCCGCGGAAGGCGACGAAACGTTCGGCCGCGTCAACGGGCCGCAAGTCGAAATCGAAATCAGCGGCGAAAACGGCGCGGAAGCCGGCTACGTTTATGGTGAAGCGTGCGGAGGATGGATGACGCCGGAAGCGAAACTCATCCCGACTAAAGCGTTCAAAGACAGCGAATGGAATCGGTACCGAATTGTCGCACAGGGGGCGCGTATTCAAACATGGATCAACGGCAAACCTATCGAAGACTTGGTAGACGAGGACAAACTAACGTCGCACCCCAAGGGGTTTATCGGACTTCAGGTTCATGGCGTGGGTGATGCGGGTCCTTATGAGGTCGCATGGCGCGATATTCGTATTCGGGAATTGCCAGACGAAAAGCAAGAATAGGATCTATTTGCGATCCTAAGAGAGTCCGCTCACCTAACCCTCTCACCAAAGAGAGGGATCGAGGCGAGTCTGGGTCGAGA
>JAJDAB010000341.1 GCA_029262095.1 Candidatus Hydrogenedentota bacterium | reverse complement strand
AATGTTCAATATTTATAAGTACTAATTCTATGAAAACACCCATCGAGTTCGTGGTATTCGTAAATTCCTTTGCAAAACAACTCAAATTTGGGAAGGATATCCCTCACTTGTCGATAGTTTTCCGGGTAAGATTAAAGATAGGGGAGCGATGTCGGTACGGGTATCCGTGGCTGACCGGGGGATTTTCGTGTCATGATGAAATTCGATTGTCCGCATTGCGGTCAACAATTGGTCCACCAGGAGGAGGTCGCCGGTCGTGAAGGCTGGTGCCGATTCTGCAAGGGCGTCATCGTTATGCCTCAGCCGGGCCAAGCGTCCGTGATTCCCAACCTGAGTCCCGATCAACGATTCGCGCAGTTGGTTCGCATGTTCCGGTTTGCAGCGACCATCGTGGACGAGCATCGCCAACTCCAGGCGAGCCTACGAAACGGTGAACAAGCACTTGCCCAAGAGATTCGGATGCGCAACGAAGCACAACGCTCCGCCGAGATGCTCCGGCATGAGCTGACGCGCACGATGGCGATGCAATCGGAAAAGGAGGCCGCATACAAACGCCTGAGCAGTGAGCTGGAAACGAGCAAATCCGAACACGTCGCGTTTATGACGGCATCCGCGAAACGGCTGGCGCAAGCAAAAAAAGAGCTGGAAGCGAGTGGAACCCGGGATGACGCCTTGTTGGGCCGCGTGCTGGCGGTTGAACAAGATATCGACCGAGCAGAACGCGTGGCGAAGGAATCGATCGACGACGAATGTCGGAAACGCGAGGAACTGGAACGGTCGCTTAAGAGCACCCACACAGCCCTAGCCGAAGCAAAAGAAGCGGAAGCAGCGATGAAGGCGCGCATCGAAGAGGCGGATTCGCGCACAACGTCGTTAGAAGCCGAGTTGGCGGAGGCGAATAGCGCTCGAGAAGAATTACAACTGCAATTTGATGAAGAGTGCAAACGGCTCACGACGCTCTATACGAATGAACGAAACCAGCGCACGGAACTGGAGGAGTCCCTTGCAGATTCCGGCGAGCCATCGGAAGGCGTCGCCGCGCTAGAACGCGAGCTGGCCGAAGCCCGTGCGGCGTTGGAATCGGCAAAATCACAGCATGACGCGCAGGCGAATCGCATTGCCGAACTCGAGCAATCACTCGAACGAGCCGAAGAACGAAATAATAAGGCCCACCAAGAATGGGAAAATCAGCGACAGCAACTCAGCGACGAGGTCGATCACTACCGCCAGGTGCTACAAAAGGTGGATCAAGACCTTGAGGACATCGAGAGCAAACGGCAAACCAACGAGTCCACCCTACAATCGCAACTCGACGAAAAGCGTCTCGAACTGCTTCGCGAAACCACTGCACGCGTCAAGTCCCAGCGGTTACACGATGAGGTTAGCAAAGAACTCGCCGCATCCAAGCTCGCCCTTGAGGCTGCGGAAGACAACCTGCGTCTTCTAAAGCATTCGACCGAATCCCTAAAACAAGAACTGGGGACCGTGTTGCCGTCGAAGGCGGTGTAGCTTTTAGTAGTATCATTACCGGAGTTTACTCAACACATCCTCGAACACCGCATGTTCAGACAGGATTTCTTGCGCCGTCTTTCGCAGCAGGTCAACGTCTTCCGATGGGAGTTTCAAGCTGGTTGGAAGGGCGTTTAATCGCGCCCGTTTAACGTCATCGATGACGTGATCGAATCCAATTTCGACGAACTCGATATCAACCGGTCCATTCAGTTCGCCGCTTCGCGCCGCGTGCTGCATACTGTCGACGAGTAACTGCGTATACATAATTTCCGTGTCGGTGTGGTTGTCGAGGGGTGTCGTACTCGCCGCGAAAATGGACTTGAAAAATCCGAGCGGTTTGTCTTTGAAATTCCACGGACGCGTCGTGTCGGCCTTTGCATTGACGGTAATTATAAGAAGTCGCTCGATATTTTCTAACGTTTCTTGCAACGGTCCTGCGACGGGCGCTTCGACCTGCAGCAACCCTTGAATGACCGGTAGTAGCCCTAAGTTGTCCGTTAGCCCCCCGTCCGACAGATGGATAAAGCGCCGTTCCGGATTACCGTATCGTTCAAGCGTTCTTGCTTGTTTGTATCCGATGCTCGAAACATCGTGATCCTCCAGCGCCTTTGCAGCCCAGGGTGGCAACGAAAAATCGTCGCCGCGCTCGAAATTCTGAATCATCATCGGTGTGACCACGCCGGGCACTGCCGCCGAAGCTGCGACAGCATGGCCGATCTGGAACGTCGAAAGATCGGAGTAGAGCTGATCAAACTGGTCTTGCGTAAATCCAAACCGGCTACCCAACACGATGTCCGTCGAGTTGATAACAATAAAAGGACGGCGATTACGGTTGATCAAGTCACCGAACGTCTGGCGATCGTAGATTTCCTCGGACATCGTTTCGGCGATGACGTCCATCCGTGTAAACAACGGGGAGGACAGCCGGAAGTAGTTCGACAGCGAAAGGATTTGAGTGAGGAAACTTTTCTGCAGATTCGCGTAGAGCACTTTCTCCTCAAAATCTCGAAAGATGCGATCGCCGAATAGCCCATAGTATGCAGCGGTAACGCTGCCGCCCGACACCGACGAAATTATATCGACCTCATCAAGAAGACTCTTACGTTCGCCCTTCCAGACGATTTCTGTGTCGCGTAGCGTCTCCAAAACACCATAGGAAAACGCCGCTGCGCGTGTCCCGCCCCCGGAGAACGTCAGGACGACGAAAAGGCCGTTCGAATTCGGTTTGGCAGGTGGCGTGTTGTCCAACCGATAGCCGCCGCCTGCCTCGAAACGAGGCAAGCGATCGTTGGTTACCGGTGAGGACGCGCAGCTTACGCCAACGAGGAGGAGGGCTACTGTTAATGTCGCCCTTCGAATCACGAGTTACTCCGGCGGGACATATCCACGACGCATCCTCGCGAACTACGCATTCACATCTACAACGATCCGCCCGCGCGTCTGGCCCTCGAGTTGTTTTGGAGCCGTGGCGACGACATCCGCAAGCGAGATTTCACTCGTCATGGCTTCGATGTGATCGAGGTTGAGGTCTGCGGCCAAACGGTTCCAGGCTTCTATACGTCGCGGTTTCGGACACATCACACTGTCGATACCTGCCAACGTGACCCCGCGAAGAATAAACGGCATCACCGTCGCTGGAAAATCAAAGCCTTGTGCTAATCCGCACGCGGTCACAACTCCACCATACTTTGTCGTTGCGCAAATGTTCGCAAGCGTGTGACTGCCGACAGCATCGACGGCGCCCGCCCAACGTTCTTTACCCAACGGACGACCTTTTTCCGACAACTCGTTTCGGTCGATGATGTCGGACGCACCCAAACCCTTCAGGTAATCCGCTTCATTCGCGCGCCCGGTTGATGCGATAACGGTGTACCCTAACTTTGCGAGCAGCGATATCGCGACGCTGCCAACACCACCTGCCGCGCCCGTGACGACGATCTCGCCCTGGTCCGGCGTGACACCATTTTTCTCAAGACCTAGCACGCACAACATCGCGGTGTATCCGGCCGTGCCGATAGCCATCGCCTGTTTCGTTGAAAAAGTCTCCGGCAAGGGTATGAGCCAATCGCCCTTCAAGCGCGCCTTCTGCGCGTAGCCACCCCAATGCCCTTCACCGACACCCCAACCGTTCAACACAACGCGGTCGCCGGCCTTGAATTCGGCGTGCGAACTATCATCAACAGTTCCCGCGAGATCGATGCCCGGCACCATGGGGAACTTACGCACCACCGGCGATGCACCGGTAATCGCGAGGCTATCTTTATAATTTAGCGTCGAATAGTCGACCTGTACCGTAACGTCACCCTCCGGCAAATCGCTCTCGTTTACTTCGCCCAGTTCCGCGCCGTACTTGTCCTCGTCCTTGGTGACCAGAATCGCTTTCATGTGTTCTCAATCCTTCCTGCATTAAAGGCACTATCAGCGGGTACTGTACCAAAATACGGTCAGGCGTGCGTAGCGAAAGTTGCAGTTACAGGTCCATTATCTGCATGCTATTCGCGCGGCATGAATTGGTAGAACAACTGATAGGAGTGCGCTGTCGTGGAAACATCGACGCAAACATCGGACGCATTGAGTCACGAGTATCCGTTGACGCAGCAGCAAATCGACGAATACCAAGCGAACGGCCATATTCTGCTCCGCGAAGTATGTCCGCCGGCCGTCATTGGGGAATTCGCGGAACCTTTTCGCGAAGCCGTCGCGGCGCGATCCACTGATCTAAAACCCATGGAAGAACGCGACGAATATGGCAAGGCGTTCGTTCAAATTATGAACCTCTGGCGCGAGGATAAACGGTTTAAGCGATTCGTATTCTCGAAACGATTCGCCCAAGTTGCCGCTCAACTCATGGGGTGCTCCGCCGCACGTTTGTATCACGATCAAGCGTTGTATAAAGAACCGGGCGGCGCACATACTCCCTGGCATCAAGATCAAACGTACTGGCCACTCAATACGGAAACGACCGTCACGATGTGGATGCCACTCGTCGACATCTCCGAATCCATGGGTACGATGTACTTCGGGTCGGGTTCGCACAAAGATGGGTATTTGGGCGAATCGCACATCCAGGATAAAGCCGACGAAAAATGGGAAGCGCTGCTCGCGGAGAAAGGCTGTGCCATCGTCAACCACGGCGGAATGAAAGCAGGCGACGCCACCTTCCATGCAGGTCTTGTGTTGCACGGCGCGCCAGGCAATGACAGTGATCGTCCGCGCGAAGTGATCACGGTGATCTATTTTCCTGATGGCACGCTTATCATGGAACCGGACAACGACTACCGGGAAGATGATCTTAAGACTTGGATTCCTGGCGGCGTTCCAGGTGAAGCCGCAGCCAGCGAATTGAATCCGGTGCTGTTCCCTGCATAAGCGTCGGTCTTGTTCGGAGCCGCGGCATCAAGCGCGTAGCCTGCGATTTACTCCAGGTACACTGGCTCACCCGTAATCGCGAACTCCTCGAACACCGCGTGCATAATTGTTGTGCGTTCGTTCGTCGTGTAGATGATGTGGATCTTCTCGTCCTTCGTCTGAATCGCATACGGGTATGCGAACGTGTTATCGCCGCCACCGATATTACGCCGGTGCGGCCAAGTCTTGTCCCCATCCTCTGAAATGGCAATCGTGAGCGGTGTGCGCTCGTCCATGTTGTCGTTGTACACCAACAACAAATGACCGTTCTTTAGCTTAATGAAATCAACCGCTGAATTCGGATTTTTGAACGCCGTCTGTTCCGCTTTGTTCCAAGTCTTTCCGCCATCCCGCGATTCGGATCGTAACGTGTAGCCGTCATCGGTCGGCAGAAAGTCGCCGCCGCGGCGAATATAGGTTACGAGATAGTCGTCCGAGAGTTGTACAACCTGCGCTTGCAAGTTACCCATGTCCGATTGAATACGCTCGGATTCCGTCCACACCTTGGTCTTCGGGTTGTAACGCATGAAGTACGACACCGTCGTCGCTACGGTCTGTTCCCGGTCATTTCCCGTTTCGTAATACAATGGTAGAAAGTAATCGCCATTGTTCAACACAATCGGCTGGCCGCGAACCATCGACCCTTCCTCGAAATTCAGCATAAACGAGTCCGACCACGTCTTCGCTCCGTCTTCGGAGATTTTCACTTTCACGCGCGCGTTCGACCACGTCTCGCCGTACCGGTTCACATAAAACAGCCACACCTTGCCGTCCGGTGCCTGCCATACAACAGGATTGCCCTCGCCCCGGTCTGGTGTATCGGCGATCACTTCGGGCCAAGTCCATTCCGTCTCATCTGTATCGAGCCGGGAACCGTACACCGCCGTGTCGGTACCGTATTCGCCCGACCCACCGTAATACGCGATGTAGAGGTCACCGTTATCGAGTTGGGTAATCGAGGCGGGATGTTTGTAGATTCCCGGATGCTCCTTGCCAAATACTCGGTAGG
>JAJDAB010000340.1 GCA_029262095.1 Candidatus Hydrogenedentota bacterium | reverse complement strand
TCCGAATTCTAATTCGAGCTGTGGCGTTAGTCTTGACCGTTCCCGCATTCGCGCTGGACGAATCGGACTACTACGAGATCATCACACTTCCTACGCCGGAAGGTGTCGCGTTTGAGGTTGGCGGTATGGCGCTGATGCCCGATGGCGCGATGGCGATTGCAATTCGTAAAGGCGAAGTGTGGCTGTTGGAAAACCCATACGAAAATGATACGGACTTGCTCAATTATCGGGTGATCGCTTCGGGACTGCATGAACCTTTGGGGTTGGTTTATAGCGATGGCGATTTGTACACGACGCAGCGAAGTGAATTGACACGGCTTATCGATCGGAATAACGATCGAGTCATTGACGAATACGAAACGGTAACCAATGCGTGGGGGCTCACGGGGAATTACCACGAATACGCTTATGGTCCGGCGGTCGATAGCGATGGCCGGTTTTGGATCACGCTCAATCAGACCATTGGCAACACGATCGAAAAGGGCGACAACGCCTGGCGCGGTTGGGGCGTGGCCGTTGACAGCGATGGTGTAATGACGCCGATGTGCGCGGGAATGCGATCGCCATGTGGTATTGGTTCAAACGCCATCGGCGACGTGTTTTTCACCGACCAACAGGGTGAGTGGGTACCCACGAACTCGTTGCATCAGCTTCGACACGGCGTGTTCTATGGTCATACGGTGTCGCTCGCGTCGTGTGATCGTGAAGGGTCCCCATTGAAACGTCCGGAGCGGATACCGTCTGGAATACCCATTCCGGAAGTGCGCGACGCCCTTCCGGATTTCCGGCCGCCTGCGGTGTGGTTCCCCTATCGCAAAGCAGGTATGAGCGCGACGGGATTCGTGCATGACAGTGTAGACGGACAGTTCGGCCCATTTAGCGATCAACTTTTCGTCGGCGATTTCACGATGGCCCTCATCACGCGTGTGGCGCTGGAGAAAGTGAAAGGGGAATACCAGGGCGCGGTGTTTAACTTCCGGCGCGGCTTTCAATGCGCGATCGTGCGTATGGCATGGGGTGCGGACGGATCGCTATTTGTGGGCGAAACAAATCGCGGCTGGAATTCGGCTGGGCGCACATCGTACGGATTGGAACGTGTCATCTGGCGCGACGAAACACCGTTCGAAATCCGTTCGATACAGGCACGGTCGGACGGCTTTCGATTGACGTTTACCGATCCGGTCGACAAACGCACGGCGAATAGTCCCGACAGCTATGAACTGGGTAGCTACACGTACATGTACCACGCACGGTATGGGAGCGACGAGATCGATACGAAATCGCTATCCCCCAAGAACGTAGCCGTAGCCGATGATGGATTGTCTGTAACGCTAACCATCGACGGACTACGCGAAGGCTACGTGCACGAAGTTTCCGCGCACGGCGTACAATCTGCATCGGGCGCACCATTGCTTCATCCAACGGGCTACTACACGTTGAACGCGATTCCCGACAATTGAATTAGCTGAGACCGCCGCCGTCTATCACGATCGTTTGGCCGGTGATGTAGTTCCCCGCTTTCGAGGCGAGCAATACCGCCGTTCCCGCGATGTCCTCGGGTTCGCCCAGTCGGCGTAGCGGATAGCCGCTTTCGACTTGTTTGCGCCGTTCCGGGTCTTCCCAAAGTGCGCGCGCAAAATCCGTTTTAATGAGGCCCGGCGCGAGGCCGTTAATGCGGATGTTGTCCGGACCGTTTTCTTGAGCGAGACAGCGGACCAACTCCAAGTCGGCCGATTTGGAGATGCAATACGCGCCCAATGTTGTGCTGCCGCGATACGCGCCGACGCTCGAAACAATAATGATCGATCCATCTTTGCGCTCGCGCATCTCCGGCAACACCATTTGGCATAACCAGTGATTGCTCGTAATGTTGCAGTGCAACACTTTCTCAAATGCCGAGTCAGGAATCTCGGACAACGGGCCGTAATGGGGATTCACGGCGGCGTTGCAGCAGAGGACATGTATTTCGCCGAGTTGTTTGTGGGTTTCCTCGACCAACGCTTCGAGTTGTTCCTTGTGCGAGATGTTGCACGGAATGGCGACGGCTTTCCCCTTGCCCATGCTGTTGATGTCGGCCGCGACTTCTTCGCAGACATCCGCTTTCCGGCTGGAGATAACGACGTTGGCCCCTTGTTGCGCATAGCCCACCGCGATCGCTTTTCCGATGCCTTTTGACCCGCCCGTTATGAGTGCATTTTTACCTGTTAGATCGAACATGTGTACCTCCAACCGCGCTGTGCGTCCTTGGTTTTTGCTTCAATCGAATCTGACGATGGTACCTTTTTGTGCGCCGTAAGTGAATAGCGGGTATGCTCACGAGTGACTACGCACCTTGGAGCCAAACCCCTATGTTGATGACCGCACTACTGTTAATTGCCGCGCAACCGCCGCTATCCGATCGCATCGCTTCACTCCCTGTGATCGAGGAAATGCCGAACCCATTTCTCTTCCAGGATGGACGTACAGTGAACGATTCAGCGGATTGGCCAGAGCGGCGCACTGAAATACTCGACCTTGTGCTTCGGTATGAATACGGTAAGCTACCGCCCGCCCCGGGCAATGTCCGTGCGGAAGACATCGTTGAGAACGACGATCATATTGCGCTCCGACTACGAATGGGGCCGGGCAACGGGTTTGCCGTACGGACGAGGGTATACCTGCCGGAGACGGATGACGCACCGCATCCAGTGGTAGTTCGATTTGGTCTCGATGGGAATAGGGCCAAGCAAATAACCGATCGCGGTTATGCATATGTTTGTTTCGAGCACCGTGAGCTAGACCCTGATACCCAGGGCTATGACGTGCCAGGACCGGCGCAAGCGGCGTATCCGGATTACGATTGGGGCGCTCTGGCGGTGTGGGCTTGGGGCGCGTCGTGCGTGCTCGACTATCTCGAAACGGTGCCGGAGATTGATATCGCACGTTCGGTGATCACCGGCCATTCGCGCACAGGCAAAGCGGCGTTATTGGCGGGCGCCCTCGATGAGCGGTTTGCGATTGTCGTGCCGAACGGATCCGGATGTGGCGGCGCGGCCGCATTTCGCGGCGCGGAGGACGGCGTAGAGACATTGAAGTTGATTACGATGGAAGCGCGTTTCAAGAGTTGGTTACACGCGGACCTCGCTGCGTTCGCGAACGACGTGCAACGCTTGCCATTCGACCAACATTTCATGCGGGCACTCATCGCACCCCGCGTCGTTCTGAACACAGACGCGTTAGGGGACACCTGGGCCAACCCGCCCGGCACGCAAAAGGCTTGGCTCGCCGCGCAGCCGGTCTTCGATTTCTTAGATGTTGGCGACCGAAATCTTTGTCACTTTCGCGAGGGCGGTCACGATCAGCTTCCTGAAGATATGGACGTGTTGCTAGATGTCGCGGACTGGCACTTTAGGGACCAACCGCTGATGAGCAAATTTTCGACTGTGCCCGTGCCGATATGAAACCGGACTGGTCTTGGGGACGATGACCTCTAAGATGATGGGTAGCGTTTCAAAAGCGCCAGTTCGCTTTCGATACCCTTGTCCCCCGTCTTTTCCATCCATGCGTCGATTTCATCGCCCAATCGCTCCATGACAGGGTCCAGATCGGCGAAGAACTCCAGGTTTTGCCGTTCGAGCGGATCGATTTCGAGATTGTACAGCTCTACACGGAGCCTTCGGGGGCCTTTCAGTTTTGGATGCCGAATTTTGTAGTTCAGATTACGGATGAATTTGTACCGTCGGGTGCGATAGGCACGAATAGGAAAAGGCGTTTCGTCGCGCTCGGATCCCACACTCACTCCGGTGTAACTGAAATACAACCCTTCATGATGTTCCGTAACCCGACCCTCCAACAACGGGACAAGACTCTTGCCGTCCCATTGCGGGTCAGAATCACCACCGGCAAGCTCGACGAGCGTCGGCAAAAAGTCGATGAAACTAATCATTGCATCAGAAGTTGTTCCGGGACTTGTATGACCCGGCCAACGAACGATACAGGGGACCCGAAGGCCAGAATCGTAGAGGGTGTATTTGCTTCTTGGAATGCCGGCTTCGTTGTCATTGATATAAATGACGATCGTGTTTTCGCTTAGTCCGTGTTTTTCCAACAGTTCGAGGTCACGTCCGAATTCAGAATCCATGTAATGATTCGACGCGTCGTATCCCTCTAACCCGTTGGGCAGACGCCCAAAATACGGAGCGTGCGGCTGGCGCGATGCATGCATCAGACAGAATGGACGTTCATCATCGCTGGTGAGAAACGCTTCTAATTCGTCGAATCTCGTCGTGCGGTGACGCCGCGATCGTGGAATCGTTCCGCCGGGCGCCATTTCTTCGGATTCGATGATGCGGTGATCCCACTTATAGATGTCGCTCGGCTTTCGGATGCCGTCCTTGTTCACGAGGC
>JAJDAB010000339.1 GCA_029262095.1 Candidatus Hydrogenedentota bacterium | reverse complement strand
CGATTCAACAGGCCATGTGTCCAACGCCTTGAAATTGGCAAGTTGAACGAAAAAGAACGGGAAATCGCCTTGGTCCCATTGTTCCCGCCAATCGGTGATCATCGCGGGGAAGAGTGTGCGGTATTGGTAGGCCCGCCCCGCGTTTGATTCACCTTGATACCAAATCGCGCCGCGAATGCCGTAGGGGATCAGCGGATGAATCATGCCGTTGTACAACGTCGCGGTACGATGCGGGTGGTCCGGGCCACGGGGAGCGCCTGGACGCCCTGGGGTGGGTTTGCCCTCAGCTTTGGCTTTTTCTGATGCGACTTTCCATGTTTCTAGCTTCTTGTCGTATTCGGCCTTCACCTTGGGATAGCTGGCGACGATTTGATCCCATCGATCCAGCAATGGCGAGAGTTCGTCGATCGACTTCAACGTCTCCATGCTCGTCCACGATTCGGCGGGTGTACCGCCCCACGCGGTTTGGATGAGGCCGACAGGTACCGCAGGATTCGTGGTATGTAAACGGCGCCCGAAGAAATAGGCGACGGCCGAAAAGTCTTTCGCGGACTCGGGTGTACACCGGCTCCAGGAGGCCGTAACGTCGTTTAGCGGCTTGTCCGAGACTTTCTTCACGACTTTGAACAGTCGAATGTTGGGATAGTTCGCCGCTGCGATTTCGGTTTCCGCATCGCGAGCGCGTGTCATGGGCCATTCCATGTTCGACTGGCCTGAGCATACCCACACCTCGCCGAACAAGATATCCGAGAATACGAGATGATCTTTCTTCGTTTTGACCCGCAATTCGTGTGGACCGCCGGGGCTTACGTTGGTCGTGGGAATATCGATTCGCCAATTCCCGGATTCATCTGCGCGAGTTCTTTTTCGGAAACTGCCTATCGATACGCGAACGCGCACGTTCGGTTCCGCAGTGCCCCACACGGGTGCGCTGGAACCTTGCTGAAGGACCATGCCATCGCCGAATATCGCTGGCATCGACAAGATGGATTCTTCATCCTGGGCCATCGCGGCGGGCGCGGCGATGGCCAGGCCACCTAGAATGAGCACAAGGCTGATAATGAGTCTGGTGCTTCGGTTTATTTCACTTAATCCTCTCGATGACATTGATTCTGACCCTCCTCCTGGATTGACATGGTTGTGCTGCTTGCGCGGGAATTCTGCAGCCCTGAGCGAGCTCGTTTGACCATATCATGATTGCAGGTGGTGCGGGGAGAGTGAGGAGAAGACCTTCGGTTGGCCGTTGTGGCGCGGTCCGGAGACCGGCCACAATATTGGCCACAACTTGGGAGACCGGCGACAACAGCGATACCTCAATCTTCGGGACGTTCTCCCGATGGGGCCATTTTCACGATCTTTGGGTGAAACCGTCCAATGGGTTCGACAAGGTCGGATTGCGCGGCCATCACTTCATTGATGTCTTTGTAGACGCCGGGAACTTCATCGATACCCGCAGAAATCAGTTCTACTCCTCGATCAGCCAGGAGCTTATTTGTGTCGTGCCAGTTAAACTTTTTCTTCGCGGTCGTACGGCTCATGACGCGGCCCGCGCCGTGTGCGGCGGAACGTAACGACGACTCGTTACCCAGCCCGCGCACGAGATAGCAGGGGCTGGCCATCGACCCCGGGATGATGCCGAGGTCGCCAGCGGCGGCAGGCGTGGCGCCCTTGCGATGAACGATGAGTTCGCGGCCTTGATGTACTTCTTTCCAGGCGAAGTTGTGGTGATTCTCGACCGTCCAGCGCGAACGGACACCTAAGTGATCGGCGATGTGGCGGTGGATGCAGTCATGGTTTGCGGATGCATACTTGCCCATAAGCTCCATCGCCGCCCAATACTCTTGGCCCTCCGACTTGTCCATGTCGAGCCAGGCGAGATGGCGATGAGCATGTTGTAGATTTCGGCATTGCCTCTGGGCGATGCGGCTGTATTCATTGCAAATTGCTGCGCCGGTGCCGCGGCTCCCGCTGTGGCTGAGCACGGCGAGATAGGTCCCGGTTTCAATCGGGAGACCGGAATCGAGAATTTCCAGCGACCCATACTCGACGAAGTGATTGCCGCTTCCGCTTGTGCCGAGTTGGGACCATGCTTTGTCTTTTAGCGTCTTTGTTATTTTGGTCACACCCCAGTCTTCATCCATGACGGAGTGTCGACGGGGTTTTTTGAATGATCCGCCTATTCCAAAGTTGGTCTCACCCATGAGCGCCTGTTTCAAGTTATCGCGTTGCCGATCTAGGGCTGAAACCGGCAGATCGAGTACGGAGAGTTTTACGCGGCATGCGATATCGACGCCGACGGCGTATGGGATTACGGCGTTCGCCGTTGCCAAGACGCCGCCGATTGGCAGTCCGTAGCCGAGGTGCGCGTCAGGCATTAGGGCACCCGCCACCGCAACGGGTAGCGCGCACGCATTCCTCATTTGTTCGATGGACGTAGACTCGAGATTCTCTCCCCATTGATGCCATGGCGCTGACTCATGTGGCGTGGAAGAAGGACCGATTTCAGATCCTCCCGGCGTTCGATAGGCGCCCCGCAATTTAGCGTTCTGATAGTGCACCGAATCGATGAGCATTTGAGCAAGTGATCCAAATAGCGGATCGTGCACGTGAGATTCCGGATTCTTCGCGACGGCTTGAATACTGAATTGAATTCTGCGCTTCTTCAATCCATCGCGGGCGGCGGCCTGGCATGCTCGCTTAGCGGTTTCCAATGGCTCGCCCCTTGGAATGCCAAGTGCGATCAAGTCTTTTGTTTTCATGACGCGATATTCCTGTTGGTATGAATATAGGTTACCAAGAAGTATCCGTGGAGTATGCGCACATTTGGCGACTACTAATTGGGATTCGATATACTTGCGACCGGATAGCTTGTGAATACACCTTCTCACCTACTCATGACCGCGGCGATGCGGAAGGCCGCGCCAGGATGGCGGCCACCGGCGAGCGCTGTGTTAATCGGTGCGGTTGCGCCGGATTTGGGTTTGACTGTCGTGTCTCTGGGCGCGTTTTTGTATTTCCGTTTCGCGATGGGGATGGACGTGCCGGACGTGTTCGAGCATATGTACGGAACGCTCTACTTCAATGACCCCGGGTGGATGGCGGCGCACAATCTACTGCACGCGCCGTTCATGATTATCTTCGGTTTGGTGGCGTGCCGATTGTGGTACGGGGGAGAGGGGTTCAAATCGGGCTGGTGGACGTGGTTCTTTCTCGCTTGCGCGCTGCATTGCGTCGTCGACGTCTTCACCCATTTTGATGATGGACCGCTGTTGTTGTTCCCATTCGAATGGTCGGTTCGTTTCCCGAGTCCGGTGAGCTATTGGGACGCGGCCCATTATGGCGCGCAGTTTTTCGTGTTTGAAGCCGTCTTCGATTGCTTGATGATCGTCTACATGTTTGGGCCGTGGGTGCGAAATCGGCTACGGGGTCTACATGCGCAGCGGGATGCGGCTTAGTGTTCGCACGGATGTCAGTGGCGCCGTAGTCGAGAGAAGAATCCAGCGCTTCGGAATTTTTCCGCAATCTTACTCCGCTTTGTTTCGAGCTGCTTAAATTTTTGAGCGATCGCATCACGACGTAGCCATCCGTACCCGGCGCAGCCCAGTTGATAGGTGAGGAGCGGGAGTTCGTCCTGGGGAGTGATGCGTTTGGCTGTTCTTGGCTGCGCAGCATAGGCATGTTTGAGTGCGACGAACTGTTCGATAAATGGGGTTGCGCTCTCGTCCCAATCCATAGGCTCGCGTTCTTCGAGGTCCCAGTCGAGGGTCCACATGCGGACCGATCCGTCTTTGCTGCCTGTCAGCGCGAAACGGCCGTCCGCGCTGATGCAGCCGGTGAAGACGCTATCTTTGTGGCCTTCCAGGGTGTAGATCCGAAGGCCGGTGTTTACGTCCCACAGCACGGCGGTCCGATCGGCGCTTCCGGTGATCGCGTATCGACTGTCACCGCTCCAACCGATTGAGTAGACGCTGTCTGCATGGCCTTCAAGGACGCGTTCGCATTGCATCGTTTCGGTGTCCCACAACCGCAGTTCACCCGGTCTCGCCCATATTGAGCCCGTGCCGGAGAGGATTCGTCGACCGTCCGGACTCACGGCGAGCGTGGTGATATTGCCTTCGTGGCCGTTGAGGACGGCGGCCGGGGCATTGGAAGACGGGTGCCAGAGCAAAACCCGGCGATCTGCGGCTCCGCTGACTAGCGTATCACCGGACGGACTCCATGCCAGCGCGTTTACGTCACCGGTGTGCCCAGTGAGGGTCTTCGTGAGGCGTCCGGATTCGACATCCCAGATGCGGATAGATTTTGATTGAGCCGATGCGGCTAATCGTCCGTCAGGGCTTAAAGCGATGGCGCTGACGACTTCGCCTTTGGAGTCGAACGTCTTGCGTGGCTTACCGAGTTGGGCGTTCCAGGCCGCGATTTCCCAGCCACCTGTCACTGCGTCGAACCCATCCGGACTTAGCGCAATACATTCAATTTGTTGGGTGCCGGAATCGAAGTCCAGTACCGGCCGTCGCTCAAATACATCCCACACTTGCAACGTGTTTTCACCGGTCATGATCAACGCGTACCGGCCACTTCGCGTGAGGTGGAGCGACCTGATCGGGGTGTCACCTTGCGTGATGAACCCATCTTCCCAGAGACCGCGTAGGTGCGTCCTTGGCAGACGGGTATAGAGTTGTTGCCAGGCACGAATGGCATCCGGCGACCGTCGATGACCGGGTTGTTCGCGCGCGGCACGAATTTCTTGGGCTGCCCGCAGGGCATTCCCGGATTCGAGCGCGTTTACCCCGGCCCGCAGGTGTCCTTCGAATGCCTGTCCCTGGGAAAGAATCGTTTCACTTGATGCGGCTTGGCAGATGACGGGCGTGGCGACGAAAGGCGTTTCGGAATTGCTAGACTGCCAAATATAGATTTTCCCATCGTCTGCTCCAGATGCGGCTAATCTTCCATCCCTTCGCCAGGAGACGCCTCGCACCGGTTTGGTGTGCCCTTGGAGCGTTGCCAAGCAACGGCCATGTCCGAGTTCCCAGATTCGCACGGTGCAGTCTTTGCCCCCGGATAGTGCGTAGAGGCCGTCGGTCGAAATGGCGATGTCCAAGACTTCATTCTGATGGCCGCGCATTGTGCGTAATGCGGTGCCACTGGCGGCATGCCACATGATGAGGGTCTTATCGAACCCGCTCGATAGGAGCAGACGACCGTCATCGCTGAGCGCGAGTCCTGAGACGGTTCCCTGATGACCCACCGATTCGCTGACCAGGGCGCCGCTTTCGATATCCCAGCGTTTGATGACGCCTTCCTGGCCCCCGGTGAACGCGTACTTTCCACCGGCCGTGAGCGCGAGCGACGTTACACCTCCGCGGTGAGCTTCAATGATGAGGTCGCATATTCCACTGGAGACATCCCAACCGCGGAGGGAGCCATCTTGTCCACCGGCGACGACTCGTTGTCCAGATCGTGTGACCGCGAGACACGTGAGTTCGCTTTCCGTGCTGGCTAACGTTTGCAGGCAACGCCCAGTGGCGATTTCCCAGCACCGGACGGTACGGTCGCGGCTGGTGGAAAAGGCGAGCCGTCCATCAGAAGATCCGCAGACGGCGGTGACGGAATTGGTGTGACCTTCAAGGGTGCGTTCGCAGGTGCCGGATTCCGTGTTCCAGAGTTTGAGCGTGTTATCCGCGCTCCCGGATATCATGAGACGGCGGCCCGCAAGATGGGCGACTGCTGTCACCGCATCGTTGTGGCCTTCAAGATCGACACGAAGACCACGCGTGAGCGGACGTCGTTCGCGGGCCATGCGTTCGGCATCTCGCCATTCAGGGCGAATCGATTCGTCGTCGCGGAATCGGCGCAGCGCGCGCTTCGCCTCCAGGTAATTGCCCTGTTCGAGTAGAAATTGGCCGATGAGATAATCGGGCAGAGCCTCGCCCGGATGAAATCGGCGGACATCGTTCAGCCGCTGACGAAAAGCATCGTCGGCGAGTTCACCTTCACGCCACTGGGAGAGTCCGTCGTTGAACGTCGATTCGGGGTGGTGCGGATCGGCCTTCAACGCTTGCGACCATACCGTGCTGGCTTGATCGCTGCGGCCCAGATCCAACAACGACACCGCGCGATTGTTCAAGCTATCCGCAAGCGCTTCAGCCATACGCGGCTCCGGCCGCTCGTAGGGGCTGCCAAACGTGCTCGCATAAATTTCTTTGAGTTCGTTTGCAACCTCTCCCATATGTTGCGGTCGATTGTTCAAGTCCAATTCAAAGCATCTGCGAAGAACTGAAATCATGCCTTCGGGAATTCGCGGTGCGTCCGGATTGATGTACTTGCCTCGCGACGCTCTCTCGAGGGCGCGGGGTGCTTCTTCTCCGGATGGCCATGTGACTTTAGTGCAGTACATTTCAAGAACGGAGATGGCCCAACTCCACATATCGCTTCGGGCAGTCAGTGGTGCGCTCTTGGCTTGTTCGGGCGAACAGTATGCGCGCGTCATGCCTGCGAATTTCGCGCCTTGTGCGCCATCTCCACCTTCAGAATCGTCGGCCAACGTAAGATCCACTCGCGCTAGACCGAAGTCGGTGACCTTTACTAGCCCCGACTCCGTCATGAGTACGTTGCCCGGCTTTACATCTTGATGGACCAATCCTTGGTCGTGGGCGTATCGCAATCCCCACGCGAATTGAATGGCGATATCCATAATTCGGCGTTGCACGAAATCCGCGTCGCCCGCATAGAGGTCGCCGGATTGAATCCATTCCCACACACTGCCGCCGGGTACATATTCGGCGAACACTCGTGGAATGCCGCCGACGCGTCGCACGTAGTAGCAGGTAACGATGTGGGGGTGTAGTCCGAGATTTACCCACGTTTCGCATTCGCGTTCAAAGTTTTCAACGCCGCGTTTTCGCCGGAGGATTTTTGGTTTGGGGCTCTTCACCGCGAGGTCCATGTGCCATCCTAGATGTCGGACGCGGTACACGTGGCCCATGCCGCCTTCTCCGACTTTTCCGATTACGGCGTATCGGCCGAGAATGATATCGCCGACTTTCCACTCCAGGGCATGGACATCTTCGGGTGTTTCGACGATTTCTCCATCGTCCATCGCGACGGTGGGCGCGAGGACGGTCGATGGGGCGGTTTCCAATGCGCGCGCACACTGAGGGCAAACGGAAATGCCGCCGGGCTTGAACGGAATTTCTGCGCCGCAGACACAGACGATCAGTTTTTCGCTGGATGGAGCCATTTCAGTCGGGTGCGTACCGGTTAGTTTCCTGCGATCGCTTCATCTACGGGGTGGGCGATCCACGCGTTGGACGCGTTCAAACC
>JAJDAB010000338.1 GCA_029262095.1 Candidatus Hydrogenedentota bacterium | reverse complement strand
AACCGCGACGCGCTGTTGCTGGCCACCGGAAAGCTCCGTGGGTTTGTGATTCAATCGGTCCTTAAGGCCCACACGGTCCGCAAGTTCTTCGGCACGCGCCGCACTCTCTTCTTTTTCCCAACCGAGATAGAACAAAGGAAGTTCGATGTTCTCGCGGACGGTCAACTGCGGAATTAGGTTGAAACTCTGAAAAATAAACCCTAGATGCCGGAGTCGAAAGTCACTGAGCTGATCGTCATTCATCGTGGCCACGTCTTGACCCGCAAGCGTGAACTTGCCCGACGTGGGCCGGTCGAGACATCCCAGGAGATTGAGCATGGTGCTCTTGCCGGAACCACTGGGCCCCATGATAGAACAGAACACACCTTCTTCAAATGAAATGGTAACCCCGGCGAGCGCGTGCACTTGCTCATCACCCATGACGTACGTCTTGTGTACGTCTTCGAGTTCGACGACGGTCGACCGCGCGCTATCCAGTACTGCCATGGACTCGCCCGCTATTTCGACGATGCGTCGCCGCCGGGCCTTCCACCCCGGCCGCCACCTTGCCGCATGCGTTCCATCATCTTCGTGCGCTGTTCAGGCGTCATGTCTTTCAGGCGATCTTCCCACTGCTTGCGCATTTGGTCGCGCTGATCGGGCGTCGCATTTTCGAATCGCTTACGCATGTCTTCGCCGCCGCGTTCTGGCTTCGCCTCCGGTTTTGCTTCAGGCCGACCTTCGCCCTCCGGCTTCTCTTTCATCGGCGCGAGTTTCGTTGTGGGGCTTACATATTCTTCTTCGTCCAACGAACTCGGATCCGAAAGGGGCGGATTGAGCAAGACCAACTCGCCTTCCGCGAGTCCATCCATGATGCGTATCATGCGATTGTTGTCCATTCCGATCTCGACGGTTTGTGTGGCGCCATCGGGCCGGTAGACGACCGGTTCACCGCCCACGCGCACAACCGCCTGGACAGGTATGTAGACCGCGTCCTCGTACTCTTCCACGACAATTTCCGCCTCGCAACTATTGCCTGAACGTAGACCTTCCGTATCGCCTTCGATTTGAATGTGCGTGTCGTAGATCTTGAGCTCGGGATTCATCCACTGGCTCTGCGCATCCGGCATCGGAGCAATGAAACTGACACGTCCGTAGTACTCCTTGTCGGGTATGGCGTCTATCGTTATGCGCACCGGCAGCCCTTCGCGCACCTTGGATAAACTCGATTCATGTACATCCACTTTCGCCATAAACGAATCCGTCGTCGGCAAATGGATCAGTTCCTGCCGCTCGCGCACCATCGAACCTTCCTGCAACGGCTCTTCGCGGCCTCGATAGCTATCCTTACCAGACGTGGCATAGACCACCGTCCCGGCGGCTGGCGCGAGTATTTTCGTAGCCTCCAGGTTTCTCCGATGCTCTTCCAATTTCGCGACTTGCCGACTGTGTTCCAATTCACGCGCTTTGAGGCTGGCCTCAGCTTGCACGACATCCGCTGTCGCTTTACGTTTTGCGCGTTCCAACGCCATCTCCGCTTGGCTAACATCACTTTCGAGTTCGGCCATCGTCCGTTTGTACTCGAATTCAGTGAGAACCATCTTGGCTTCTTCGGCGAGTTGCACATCAAGTTTCGCTCGAAGCGCAGAAAGACGATCGCCTTCAAGCTCATCGGCGGTAATAAAGTCCTTCTCCGCAAGCCGTTCAGAACCGCGCAACGTGTTTTCCGCACGGCTCAAGTCGCCGAGCGCAAGCGTAACCTGCGCCTCCGCTTCTTTAATTCGCGCCGGATAATCTCCCTCAACGAATTTTGCAAGATCCAACTTCGCGAGTTCGAATGCTAAGTCAGCCGCGTCTACATCGCTTTTCGCTTGGTTCTCTGTCACCGCCAACTGTTCGGTCGCCGTAATCAACGCCGCGTTCGCGTTTTGCACCTGGATTTCCTGATCGACCACAAGATCTTCGAACTCGCTTCCGTCCAATTGAAGCAGCAAATCGCCTTCCTTGACTTGGACACCTTGATCGATGAGCCAAAGCACGGTAACGCCGCCCCTGGTCTGGACTTCGCTCTTGACGACTACTACATCTTGCGATGCAATCGCTCCAGTTACGTTCACCGTAATCGGTAATGGCCCACGCCGAGCAGCAAAGGTCGCCAGCGCGCCTTCCGGGAGCTCTTCGCCCTGCATTCGCGCCATCACCACGCCGCCAAGGGCGACAAGTACGATCCCGGTGAGAATTACCGCGACAACACCCAAACTATTGAGTTTTCTGAATTTCATCGATGACCCTCGGATACGAGGTTACGAAGCCGGAGACGGCCCCAGTGGTCTGTAAGTATAACGCAATCAGTAGTTTTCGCGCGAGGAGACAACGGAAAGTCGATGGGGAAGTTCCGTTCCGAAGGCCCCTGTTTCTGTCCACAATCAGTGCAATAACCTCGTAGACCGGTTACATGAGGCCAGCTCCATTACAAAAGGTCGCTACTTCGGAAGTGGTCCAATAACAAAGGTTTGCCGGGTGCCATCGGGCGCCAGAGCTGGAACGGCTATCGCTGTACCCGCCCGATTCCAACATGGCGCGGGATCGATTCTGAGTGGACCCGACCGATATTCGCCGTAATCGAAGAGTGCAGAATGGAAGAATTTACCTGTCGCCAGTTCAACAAACGTGTATCGATCCTTCCCCTCAAACCGGTGACCATTAACCAACCATTCCCCGTCCGGTGAGAGTGCGACATCGGCTCCTGGACTCGGGATGCTCTCGTGACTGCCGATAGTATCCACGACCACGTTGCGCTTCGGATCGAACAAAACTTGGCGACCGTCGATTGCGCCGATGATGAGTTCGCCAGGTGCCCATTCCGGATGACCTCCGAAATGTTTCAGCGGTATTCGAATATCAATACCGTCAAAATTCATAGTAAATGGAACATCAACTCGTGTTGTTCGTGTCCCGCTTTTGTCCCATCCACCTCGTACGTAACAGAGAATTTGCTCGTTTTCGCGATTCCATAGGCAATGGTTAATAAAAAGCCCGAAATCGTCAACCTGCGGATAAGTAGGGCGAATCAGGTCTGCGAGATCGTGATAAGAGATCAGCAAGGTACGATCACCAGTGAATACATCGACCTTGAAGACGCCGTCATTCGCAGGATGTTTCTCCCCCACCGTCGTATCAAGCGCACCCGAATATCCGGTGACCGGACGCAGTCGACCGAGCCGTCCATAATTGATTGCGAGGAACGAGCGACCATCGCGGGCCACACCGCTGTTTCCGATGTGGACTTCGACAAACCGATATTCACGGACACGTTCTCGCTTGACTAGGTCGTATAGAACGCAGAATACAGCGTGGGTGTCCGGGTCGCGATCATTGAAGAAAAACTGCGTGTTCGGTGCAGCGGGATTCCAGTAGAGCATCGTGCCTTGTTGGAGATTCCAGGCCCGCGTTTTCCCCACTTTCTCCACCCGGTATTCGTCCTGGGTATCAAGCAACACGATATCCGCAGGTTCGCCGGGCTCGGGCATACGGTCCTGGAATTTGGATCGCAGCACGACCATGTACCGGCCATCGCCGCTCCATGGCGTATTGCCTACGTGACCAATATAGCCGTAGAAATGGTGCTGCGGGCCGTGGGTCACTTGGCGAACGGGAAGCTCGGCGGCGAAACTGCCCTTTGTCGTAACCGCGCATGCCACAACCGCGACCACGCGACACACTGATCGCAGCAGAATTTGGTGATTCAACATTTGATCGCTCACAACGTTTCCGTCATTTCGTCCCAAACCATCACGAACGCCGCATGAACCGAAAAGCTATCAACATCCCAATCGCACCGACAAAACCAACGATGATTGCAATTCCGAAAACTAGCACGGGTTCGACATCGACGGAGATTCCGGCCCAATTCTGGACGGCATCTTCGACCCGTTCGGCCAACTCGTTTCGTGGCCACCACTGAACGATATCGTTCGCCGCGTCATGGTCAATCGTGAATTCCGAGATAATCGGCAGATGCAAGAAATTTGAAGCGCTAAAGTCGATTTCAGACGAATAGGTGCAATCCTCACTTTTTCCGAACATCGTAATCTGATATCGCCCGTACACAAAACGGCTATCTTCCAGTTTTCGTTCCTCGGCCCAGGTCGATTGACTTAACAATTTCCCCTTGAAGAAGAACTCACGCGCTGAAAGTCGATGACCGAACTCGGGCTGGAGGACAAATCGGGTGTAGGAATTTGTTACCGACGTACGAATTGCGACAGAACCCGATAAATCGTCGTCGCCCCTCTCGAACACAAGACCATTTCGCCGCGTACCGGGTGGCCAAGCGAATGGTCCCTTAGATTGTGGAAACAAATGAGGTTGGACTACGGCGTAGTACGGCCACATTCGACTCTCAAACAAATCGTTATCGCTCACAACTCCGGATCGCTCGTCCAGAAAACGATATTCCCATATGTCACCATCGCCCATATCGATAAATTCACCGTCCGAGACTATCGTTCGACTCGTACCGGCGTCGTTCTGGACGACAATTCGAAACTGCTTGGAGTCGCGAAACGTGAAGATGATGGTGGCGCGCGGCGGGATATGTTCCTCCACGTGCGACAGTGAAGCATTAATGTCCGCGCCGGGCTTCATTTCAAACCGGAATACGATCTCACCGTGGGAAATGGCCTTCTCCGTTTGGATGGCGGCACGGAGCAATTCAGCAGGACGGGCCTCGTCGGTCTGGGAGGCCGCTCCCGCGCTGAACATCGCAGAAATGATTAGGAGGTTTGCCATTTTGATTTTCATTAGCCCTACTGGAAATTGAAATCGATCACGCGTAAGTTTATCAGTTACAGCGATCTTAACGGACATGTGGCGTACAACCCATAGAAAGCACATCGCGATCGACACGCTACTGACAGCGCTTCAAGCGGCAGGTGGCCTCGGCCTTTTCCTGGTCGGCATGATTGTCATGACGGACGGGCTCAAGGCGTTGGCGGGCGATGCTGTGCGTGGCGTGTTGATGCGGTTTACGCGTAGTCCTGTGTCCGGCGCCATGACGGGTGCGGTGAGTACGGCGTTACTGCAATCGTCGAGCGCAACGACGGTCGCAACGGTTGGCTTCGTTGGCGCGGGACTTATCGCGTTTCCCAACGCACTTGGCATCATCTTTGGAGCCAATGTCGGTACGACCATCACGGGTTGGTTGGTCGCGTTGCTCGGCTTCAAATTGAAGCTGGGCGAAGTCGTTATGCCGGTCATTCTCTACGGCGCGATTCTGCGCCTATTCGGAAAAGGACGTAGCGCAACATTCGGATACGCCGCCGCCGGATTCGGAATTATCTTTGTCGGTATTACGACCATGCAAACCGCAATGAGCGGGTTCGAAGGCATCATCACGCCGGAGAGTTTGCCGCGCGATACGCTGTTCGGGCGGCTGACCATCGTGGCCATTGGCATGTTGGCGACGATTGTTACGCAGTCATCGAGCGCCGGTGTTGCGGCAGCGATCACGGCCCTCTATGCGGGGGCAATTACATTTGAGCAAGCAGCGGCCTTGGTCATCGGTATGGACATCGGCACCACGGTGACTGCCGCCATCGCGACAATCGGCGGCACCGTAGACGCACGCCGAACA
>JAJDAB010000337.1 GCA_029262095.1 Candidatus Hydrogenedentota bacterium | reverse complement strand
GCGACTTAATATTCAATGCTTGTACACGTGCGATGGCGTCGGCGACTTGCACGCGGCGCGGTTCATCCAACTCGCCCTCGGCTAAGAATTGCTCCGCGCTCAAGACGCGGTCTTTGAGCGCCGCCATTTCGTCTAGGGTATGTGCCGCACCGCGCCGAGTCCCGGTATGCGTGAGGCCACCAACAAGAGTCGCCACGACCCAAAGTCCGGTCAAAGCCGCAAGCAAAGGAATACCCACGCCTCCACCGAACCAACGCTGGTCAACGGCCACCACGATCGCACCAACCGTCAGCAGGATTGCCCCAGCGATTGTGGCGCTGCGTATTGCGCCGCGGAGAAATAGTCTCCGGCGTGTAGACCGTAGCGCCTGTTGTAACTGTGTGCGCACTTCGCGTTCGCTCATCGTTGGAAATCCATCCGTCGTGTTTTGCGTAGGTTGGCTACCGTAGTCGAATTAGCATCAGTGTACTATAGACCGTGACCAATCCAGTAAGATTCTCCGAATGGCGTTAGTTGCACGGCTCTCGGCTCGATTGGATATCCATAAGTCGTTTTGCCGCAATTAGTTACGATATATACAATTTTTCAGGGATGCGCATGAACCTGGAAAGGCTATCGTAGTTGGCTGAGGCGTGGATTGGAGGTCTGGAATGAGTGATTTACGGTATCCCATCGGGCAATTCGCACATAAAGGCGCCATTGGGGAAGACAATATCGCGGGCTGGATTGATGACATTGTGGCGTTGCCCGAAGCGATGCGCGCGGCCGTACACGGACTCGATGACACGCAACTCGATACGGTATATCGCCCAGGGGGCTGGACTGTTCGTCAGGTTGTTCATCATGTGCCGGAGAGCCACATAAATTCCTACGTGCGGTTCAAGTGGGCTTTGACCGAAGACGTACCGACGATAAAGGTTTACGATGAGGTCGCTTGGGCCGAACTCGCAGACGCACGCACGGCTCCGTTGGAACCGTCATTGGCTTTGTTGGATGCCCTGCATGCGCGTTGGGCTATTTCGTTGCGCAGCCTAACCGCCGAACAATTTCGACGGAAATTCAAGCACCCCGAATTGGGGGCCGCGCGTCTTGATTGGGTCGTCGGCATGTACGCATGGCACGGTAATCATCACGTCGCGCACGTTACCGCGTTGCGTGATCGAGAAGGCTGGTAATCGATAGGCATGAAGATTGAAGGGTCTCAATTTGTGCTGCGCCCATATCGAGCCGGCGATGAAGCGTCTCTGGTTCGTCATGCCAACAATCGAGACATTTGGCGTAATCTGGCGGATATGTTCCCGCATCCTTACACGATGGAATCCGCGAAGGAGTGGGTGCAGCTAAATGTGAACCATCCCATCGCGCACTTCTCTCTGGCGATTACGATCGACGATGAAGTCGTGGGCGGAATTGGAGTGACCGCGAAGGACGATGTCTATTCCAAGACGGCGGAAGTGGGATATTGGCTGAGCGAAGACCATTGGGGCCGTGGAATCGCGACGGAAGCCTTGGGCCTTATTGTGGAGCATGCGTTCAACGAATTCGGGTTGGCGCGGCTTGAGGCGGGCGTGTTTGCATGGAATCCCAAATCCGGTGGTGTCCTTGAGAATAACGTATTTACGCTGAAGCCCGGCTCAAGAACCGAATTTTCAAGGACGGTGAACTCATCGACGAGCTGCTCTACGCGCGCTTCCCATAGCGCAATGTTCTTCCACCGAATTGAACGCCTGTGCTACGATTCCCGGCTTGACCATTCCAGAATGCGCGGCAGGAGATCATCATGTCTAAACTAGCTATCATCGGCGGCAAAGCCGTCCGTGACGCCAATAAGCTCTGGCCCCGTTGGCCGATCCACGAAGAGCGCGATGTGAAGTTGATGGCCGACATTACGCGGTCCGATCGGTGGTCGTATGACGGCCCGCACGAGTGGGATTTTGCGCGCGCATTCGCGCAAAACCAGGACGCGAAGCATGGTTTGTGTTGCGCAAATGGGACTGTGGCGATTCAGCTCGCGCTTGAAGCGCTCGACATCGGCGCTTATGACGAGGTCATTGTCCCGGGTATGACGTGGCAAGCGACGGCGGCCGCAGTTCTCGACGTGAACGCGGTCCCGATTCTGACCGATGTCGAGCCGGACACGTGGTGTATTGATGCCGATGCGATCGAGGCCGCGATTACGAAGCGCACCAAAGCGGTCATTATTGTTCACTTGTACGGCGCGATGTCCGACATCGCCCGCATTCGCCGCATCTGCAAGAAGCACGGCTTGTATCTCATCGAGGATTGCGCGCATCAACACGGCGCGTTTTGGAAAGGCAAGGGCGTCGGATCATTCGGCGATATCGGTTGCTTCAGTTTCCAGGAAAGCAAAGTGCTCTCCAGTGGTGAGGGTGGCTTTAACACCACACAGAACAAACGTTTATTCGAGCGCCTGTATTCGCTGCGCAATTGCGGGCGCGGTTGGATGGACAACATGAAACACGCCGTTCAGTCCGGCAATTACCGGCTTACCGAATGGCAAGCCGGTATGTTGATGTGCGGACTCAAACGGTTGGACCGGCAAACGAAACTGCGCGACTCAAACGCGCAATACTTGAACAAGAAGTTGGCCAAGATCCCCGGAATCCTGGTGATGCGTCGACGTAAAGAAATCACACGTGCCAGTTATTTCAACTTCGCGTTCCGGTTGGACTGGAAACAAATCCCGGCGAAAGGCCTTACCAATTCACATTTCTGTCTCTCGCTTGTCGCCGAATTGAATGGGGCATGGGAGCCGCCGTACGAACCGCTCAACAACTGCGGGCTCTACAAACCCCACACCAAACGCCGCCATAAGATCGACCCGAACTACTGGAAACAAATAAATCCAAAGCGGTTCAAGCTTCCGGTCTGTAAAGACGCTCATGGAAAGTCAGGCGTCGCGGTCCACCATCATGTGTTGATGGGTACGAAAAGCGATATGGACGACATCGTGAATGCCGTCGCGAAGACGGTCGAACATATCGATGAATTGAAGAAAGCGCCAAAAGCGACGTTGGATAAATATCGCGCGCTGGTGGACTGAAGTTGGCTGTTTTTAGGCGCGCCAATTTCTGATGTCATTCCGAGCGAAGCCGAGGAATCTTCCAGGCCTAATCGCGAATCAGTTCGCACGTAGATGCCTCGACTTCGCTCGGCATGACCGTATCTGATGGGCGATGCCAAGCTGCTGAGGCCATTCTCGTTACGCTGAATTCGCGGACGCCATTTTCCATCGCCGTGTATCAACGAACCGTTTCCACACCTCGAGTTGGTGTTCCGGAACGCGCTTACCGAAATTCGGCATCCATGATGGCTTGGACGGTTTGCGCATCAGGTGCATGCCCGCTTCGGTAGGCGTGTGACTGCCCTTGCGCACGTTGCACTGTACACAGGCCACTGCCAGGTTCTCCCATGTATCGGCGCCGCCCCGCGACTGCGGCACGACATGGTCGAGCGTCAATTGGGCCTTAGCTAAATGGCGTCCGCAATACTGACAGGTGTGATTGTCTCGTTCGAGGATGCTGTGTCGGGAAAAGCGAATTTCGCGCCGCACGAAGCGGTTGAACTCTTGGAGCAACAATACTTCGGGAATGCGGATGCGTAATGACGTGGTGTGTATATAGCGTCCGGTCATGCCGTTGGAGGACAACGTCAACCAGTCGTCAAAGTCGTGCAACGAGTATTCGTTTGGGTGAACCGCTTTCGCCGTGCCGACATAGAGCAGCGTCAACGCACGGTGAACCGGGGCGATGTGTACTGCCGCCCACGATCGATTCAATATCAGCACATGTCCGTCCAACGGGAAACTCCTGCCGGTCGTTCCATAGCGCACGAAGTCCGAAGTATAGAAATTGCGCAAACAGCGATCAAACGCGTCTATTCAGCGGAAACCACGCACCGAAAACCGATCGTCGGCAATTGCGCCTCCGGGAAAACGCCTTGGCGCGCTGTACACCGCAAGCCGTCTGCGGGCGAATCCCACGAACCACCGCGCACGGTCCGGCGCGGTTCAGCCGGCGCGTCGCCACGCCGCTGTTGCGCGTAGGTCTGGAACCAGTCCGATGTCCATTCCGCAACGTTGCCGGCGAGATCGCAAATGCCGTCCGGGGTAGACCCTTCTTCATGCATATTCACGAACGACGGCATGCTCAGAAAATCGCCGTAGTTCGCGCGATTCTTGTCCGGCGGTTCGTTGCCCCATGGAAACTTCCGGTTCGCACGGCCTCGTGCCGCAAATTCCCACTCCGCTTCGGTCGGCAGGCGCTTGCCTTCCCAAGCCGCATAAGCCAACGCCTCTTCCCAGGTCACTCCGACCACGGGCTGATCGCCGCCTTCATACCCTTTCGCTTGCCAATGCTTGGGTGGCTTCGCTTCCGTCGTTTCTAAATAGCGCCGGTACTGCGCGACGGTCACCGGATGCGAATCCATGTAGAACGGTTCGACACGCGCTTCAAACTCAGGCGCGGTCGCTGGCGAATCGTTAGCCCCCATGATGAATGAGCCGCCTTCCAGCAATACCATGCCATCCGTCGACGCCTGCGTCTGATCATCGGAAACCGTTTTCGCGGACCGTGATTTCGTATAACCTTCTGAATAGGCATCCATCAACGCCGAGCGAAATGCGGCAGCCGATGACCACCGTTCGTCTTTCCGTTCGCGGCGCGCCTTCCCCGTTATCGCGATGATGGATGGCGACACGTCGGTACGCACTGCTTCGATCTCGACAAACTTTTCTCGCGGCGATCGCAAGGTCAACATCTCATGCAACAACACACCCACCGCGTACACATCCGCGAGTGCGTCCACCTCGCCATGTCGTTTCTGTTCCGGCGCGGCATACGCTTCGGTGCCAACCACGCGATGATTCGAAGGCGAACTCTGCGCTTCGCCCGGAACATCTTCCTCGTCGATGGCTTTCGCAAGACCAAAGTCGAGCACTTTCAACTTCTCGCCCGGCATGATCAAGACGTTCTCCGGCTTTAGATCGCGATGCACGATGTATTGATGCGCGTAATCGAGTGCGTCCAAAATTTGCTTCGTAAGATCGACCGCGAGACGCACCGGCATCGGCTGCTTCTCCAACCGAAACGAATTCAAATACTTGCGCAACGATTGCCCCGGCAACATCTCCATCGTGAGATAGAGCACGCCTTCCGGCGTCCGCCCCACATCATGCGTCGCCACAATCCGGTCGTGCCGCAACCGGCGCGCCACCTGTGCCTCCCTGATGAATAACTGGACTCCACGCTGCGTGTGCAACAAATGCGGATGCAAAAACTTCAGCGCAACCGGCTCGCCAAGCAGCGTATCCTCGGCCAAATACACTGTGCCCATCCCGCCACGCCCAATCTTCTGACGACACACATACCGATCCGAAATCGGCTGTCCCGGCTCGAAAGATACTTCACTCGACGCCTGCGGGACATTGTCCGACGGCACCACCACCATCGCCCCACACCCAAAACAAGTCCCACGCCGGCCCGCAACCGCCTCCGGCACCATCACCTGCAACCCACACTGTCCACACGTAACCCGAATCATAAGAACGGATGAACTTAGCAGAATCGATTGTCGGGTTCGAGCTATCGATCGTGTTGCAACCTACCGCTGGTACTTTGGAGATGCCATGGGAAACAAAGGGTAAATTATTGACGATACTGGCCTAAGCCATTCTATATAAGTCAGTTGCGTTGCAGCTCTTGATAACGATTCGAGCTTTCAATAAAGACGTTGACTTTAACGTACGTTAATTATATCGTATGTTAAAAGAAACGTACGATGTGGTGGAGGTGTTGAGATGCCAGAGCGAGAGTTCGAGCCGATGAAGGTCGTAATTGGGTCGGTCAACCGGGATAACGCGCAGCAAAGTGTTGTTGGGCGGGATGATATGGCTGACCAGTTTTGGGAGGAGTTGCGGCGAGGTAGCTTGCAGGTACTTTCCGAAAGGCGAATGGGGAAAACTTGGCTGTTGCATCTTGCACAGGCTCGGGAGCCGGAAGACTTTGTGTCAGTTTTTCTTAATGTCGAAGACCTGAAGAACGTACTCGATTTTTCACAACGGCTCATGGACAAGGTATACGTGGAAGTTCCTGCCACCGGAAAAATAGACCGTCTGAAAGGATACGTTAAGAGACGCGCGCCGCGTGTTGAAGGGCAAGACGTTGGGAAACTAAAGATTCCGACTTTCTCCAACTGGAAGGAAGGCCTACAACATGCCCTGACCACATTTCAGTCTCGGATTGGGGAAGGAATGCCAGTTCTCATTCTCGATGAGTTGCCGCATCTCTTGGATAGCGTCATTCAAACAGGCCGCCACGAGGAAGCGATTGAGTTGTTGGACACGCTGCGCGCGTTGCGGCAGTCGTTGCCGAATTTGCGGATGGTCTATTGTGGATCGCTCGGCTTCCACATTGTTTTTTCGAAATTGCATAAGGAAGGTTATACCGGTCAGCCGGTGAACGAAATGGGGACGTTTGACGTGTTGCCTCTGAAATCCGAGGCCGCGACGCAACTTGCAGGAAATCTGCTGCTTGGAGAGGACGTGCAATGCACCGAACTCGCATCGGTGGCTTCTGCCGTCGGCGAGGTCAGCGCGCGTGTTCCATTCTACATTCAGAATATCGTGCATTGGATGTGGTCGCACAATGAGCAAGCGTGGTCGCCGGATGCGGTTAGCGTGGTGCTCAACGGCATGTTTGACGACGTGGGCGATCCAGCAAAATTTAAGTACTATGACCAACGGCTCGATCAGCACTATCCATCCGATTGGGTGGAGCAGGCACGTATCATCCTGGACATCCTTTCCCGTGAGTCCGATGGGGTTCAGATAGAGCAGTTGCTGAATTTGGTGCGCCACATCGAACGCACGACGAGTTTGACGCAAGACGATTTATTAAAAGTACTGGAGGTGCTTCGGGAAGATCACTACGTGGTTCGGCAAGACGGCACTTATCGATTTAAGCTCGAAATTGTACGAAAGTGGTGGCACACGGCGCGGGGGAGCATACGGACATGAGCAGCTTCGACGTCGTACTTCTATTCAGTCCCCAGAACTGCAGTCTGGAAGTGCTGGAACGAAACCTCACGGACGATCGGCGTGCGCTTGCAGAGAAACTGATTGCGGGAATTCGAGAGACCGTCTCACGTGCTGCAAGCAGATACGACCTCGTCATCGGTTCGCGGGGAACTGGTAAGACCCACCTTCTCTCCTACGTCGAGGGGACGTTGCGAGAAACTAAGAATTCGTCGCTCCACATCGTCCGGCTGTCCGAAGAAGAACTCGGTATTACTTCGCATGTGGACTTTCTGGTCGCGTGTCTGCGGGCGGAAAACGTCGCGATCGAAGAGATGTACGAGGAACTTCGAAGCGACACAGGGTACGAATTTGCCGAAGACCGGTTGTCGGATATATGGGGCGATGCGTCTACGCTTTTGATAGTCGAAAACCTCGCTTCCATGTTGCGTGAAATGGACGAGATCGAACAGCGGCGACTTCGGGGTTTCCTCCAACGAAATGCTCACATCAGCGTGTTAGCCGCCTCGCCCACGCTCTTCGAAGGCAGCGCGAAAGCAGATCATCCTCTCTATGGGTTTTTTCTGATTCATCCGTTGGACCAGTTGACCCGTCTCAAAGCACGAGACTTTTTGATTCAACTCGCGGAGTCGAAAGGAGATACCGACTTCGTGGAATCACTGCGCAGTGAGAAAGCTCAGGCGCGAGTCAACGCGGTTTACGATCTTACCGGCGGCAACCACCGGTTGTTAGGCATGTTGTCCGAATGCCTAACCGCGGACGAATTGAAGACACTGGTCGAGCCGTTCGTGCGTATGGTCGACCGGGAGCTGACGCCCTACTATCAACAGCGTCTATTTGCACTGCCAGCTCAGCAAGCGAAGATCCTCCGAGCGATAGCGCGTAACGAATCGCCGCTGACAGTCAAAGAAATTGCGCGCCTAAGCCTCGCATCCGAACAGACGACCTCCAGCCAGCTACGTGCACTCAAAGAGGCCGGGCTTGTGCGGAGCGAGCAGCACGGCCGCGAGTCCCATTACGAGCTGCAAGAACCGCTGATGCGAGTGGTGTTGGAAATCAAGGAAGGTCGGGAGAAGGTATTGCCGTCCATTGTTGCATTACTCCGCGATTGGTATGAAGCGGAAGAACTTAAGGATTTAGCCCAGAAGAATGACGGTTTTTCACGAGACTATTATCAGGCTGCACTTTCCCAAAAAGGCATAACGGCTGCAGCGACTAGGGAAGTGCATGGGAGTGACCCGGCCATTGAAGGGTTGAATTATTTTCTGGCTGAAGTGAATCAATTGATGGACAGCGAATCGTACGAGGCGGCCATCGCGGTGATCGATGACATCGTGTCGCACCTCCCCGAGACTGATGAGCCAGAGACTGGGGCAAAGCTCGCGGAAGCGCTTCTGCATAAAGGCATTGCGTTTGGCAAATCTGGGAGACACGAGGAAGCACTCGTGAACTTCGGCGAAGTTGCGGCGCGCTTTGCAGAATATGAAATGCCAGAAATCCAGACACAGGTCGCGAGGGCGCTTGGTAACAAAGGTGTCGCGCTAGGATGGTTGGGGCGTAACGAAGACGCACTTGAGGCGAGCGAAGATTTCTTAACGCGCTTTAAAGAGAACGACGCGCTGGGTATCCAAGATGTCGTCGCTTGGACGCTCTATAACAAAGGTTGTGCGCTTGGGGATCTCGGGCGTCACGATGACGCAGTTGAGGTGTACGAAGAAGTGTTGGTGCGCTTCTCTGAGGATGAAGCACCAATTGTCCAGGAGTCGGTCGCTTGGGCGCTCGGTAACAAAGGTTTTTCGCTTGAGAGGCTGGGACGTCATGACGACGCGGTTGAGGCGTACGATGATTTGTTGGCGCGCTTCTCTGAGGATGAAGCACCAAATATCCTGGAGTCAGTCGCTCGGGCGCTCAGCAACAAAGGTTTTGTGCTTCGGGATCTCGGGCGTAACGATGAGGCATTTGAGACGTTCGAAGACTTGGCCGCGCGCTTTGGGGAAAATGAAGTACCGGTAATTCAGGAGCAAGTCGCGTGGGCTCTATTTGGGAAGGGAACCGCACTTGCTAGGTTGGGTCGATTTGAAGAGGAGAAGTCGTCTTATGATGAGTTTATGAAGCGTTTCGGTAAATCCGAACACGAAAAACTCCTAGGCCCTGTTGCCAGGACAATTGCTCGGAGGCTAGTGATCGGGGCCGGTAGCGAACCTGAATTGAACAAGATGGCGGCTATACTTGAGAATGACGACGGATTGGCAGTCGATATATTCAAGCGTCTCTTCGAAGATCTTCTAGACCGTCCGGACGATTTGCGGCAGCTTGCTGGATTGAAAAAACTTCAGGAAGAACTTGTAATTGGGATGACCCAATGGGCTCAATCACAACTACCACTTTCGAAAGAGGAAGCGGAAGAGTTGGCCGAAGCGGAACGGAACCTTTACGAAGCGTTTCTAGCGATTGAAGGTGCGCAGAAAGTACTCGATCTGTTTTCGGCTGCGCGCGCGTATAGCCTTGGGGACAAGAAGGCGTTGTTGCGGCTTCCGCTAGAGTCGCGGCGTTTGGTGGAACGGGCGTACGGAATTGGCGAGGATTCGCGGTAGGCGAAACCCTTTCCGTTGGTGATGATCAAACCAGTTCGAACTCCGGTCGATTGAGTGAAGAGATTGCCACGTCGCTTCGCTCCTCGCAATGACGGGTACGGCTAAATCGAGATTCCGCTACCCCTCCTCAGGCGGTTTGAAATCGGTTATTCCGATGGCTTCGAACTCTTGTAGTAGGCCGTCTTTGTCGACGGCTTTTGCGTAGGCTTCGCTGGGTTCGACGATGTCGTCTTTGACGAATTTGGCGAGTTGGCTGTTGAGGAGGGTCATACCTTCTTTTTGGGCGGTTTGCATGATGCTCATGATTTGGTTGGTTTTGCCGTCGTTGATGAGGGATGAGACGGCGCTGTTGACGATAAGGATTTCGAGTGCGGCTACTCGGCCGCCGCCTTTTTTCTTGAGCAGATTTTGCGCGACGATTCCTTTTAGCGTGGCCGCGAGCATGGTGCGGATTTGACCTTGTTGTGCGGCGGGGAATTGGTCGATGAGGCGGTTGACGGTTGAGATGGCGGTGGTGGTGTGCAATGTGCCGAACACGAGATGACCGGTCTCCGCGGTTTCGATGGCGATGTGCGTTGTTTCCAAGTCGCGCATTTCACCTACTAGAACGATATCGGGGTCTTCGCGGAGTGCTGCGCGTAAGGCGGGTTTGAAGCCGTCGGTATGAACGCCGACTTCGCGTTGGTTGATTAGACAACGTTTGTTCGGATGAACGAATTCGATCGGGTCTTCAATCGTTAGGATGTGTTCGCTTCGCGTGTCGTTGATTTGATCGATGAGCGCGGCGAGTGTCGTTGACTTGCCGCTACCGGTCGGCCCGGTTACCAATACGAGCCCCTTGCTCAAGGAGCAAAACTTTCGCACGGCCGGCGGTAACTGCAGTTGATCGCACGACAGAATCTCGGTGGGAATCAACCGGAACACGCCGCCGATGCCTTTGCGGTCGCGAAAAATATTCGACCGGAATCGTCCCGCGCCTTCGATTTCGTGTGCAAAGTCCGTGTCGCTACACCGCTCAAACTCTTCCTTATTCTGGTCCGGCATGATTTCGTAGAGCAGTTTTTTCGCGTGTTCTTCCGTGATGTCGTCTTCGGTCTTCAGCAAGGCGATTGAGCCGTCTTTTCGGAAGATTGGCTTGCAGCCGGTGCAGTAATGCAGGTCGGAAGCGCCATGCTCCACCATCATTTTCAGATACTTGTCGAGTTCAGCCATCTGGCGATTCCCCCTTCGAATGCTGCGGACACGATACGCGCCGACCCCCCGGCGCGCTGCTTGCTACCCTTACACGCTACCACGCGTTTCCCAAACTCGCCAAACTGCGGGTAACGCCTTGGCCCTTCCGGAGTAGGTATAATGATACGGACGGGCGATATCCCCGCCGTTTCTCAACTAACGCCCATGAATCGACCATCCATGAAAACCGCGACCCCTTCGCTAACCGCTCCCCTATTTGGATTATTGGCAATCGGGTTTGTGGCGTTATCAGCGTCAGCTCAATTGGGCGCGGTGAACTTTCAATTCCAGAACAGCCAAGGCCCTGCCGACGCCACGATTATTGTGCCAGTTCAAATCGTTTCGCTCACTGGTGCGTCGACTGTATTTTTTCGTGTCGAAGCGGATGAGATGCAATTGGAGCTGGTCGATGTACTGCCTGGCGTTGCGGCTACCGCTGCCGGAAAGGGCGTATCGGTCGGTGTCGATGCGCAGAATAAGCCAACTATTTTGGTCACCGATTTCGGCGGCGGGACTCAAATTATCCCCAACGGCGATTTGGTATTCCTCATTTTTCGTTCGGCACCGGGACTTAGCGTCGGGGCTGATATCCCTGTCTCGGGGTCCGATTCTTCTGCGGCTACCCCTGCTGGGGCCATGTTGAGTACTGCGGTGTTTGGGGCGACTGTCGACATTGTG
>JAJDAB010000336.1 GCA_029262095.1 Candidatus Hydrogenedentota bacterium | reverse complement strand
AGCATACGAAGGACGATGCGCTCACCGAGAAACGTGGGTAGTGACGCCACCCGCACATCATATTCACGTTCACCAATTTCTAGACTGAAGTGCCCGTCATTGGGTCGGCGGGTTTCCGAGATATCAAGGTCAGAAAGAATTTTTATTCGCGATATTACCGCCGATTCGATATCCGGACCAATGCTCATGACATCGTGCAATACACCATCAATACGGTATCGAACGCGCATTTCCGGGTCTTGCGGATCTAAGTGAACATCCGTTGCACCTGAGTTGGCCGCGCCTTCAATAATCGTGGTCACAAGCTTGATGACTGGCGCGCCTTGTGCTTCCTGGGCGATTTTCTCAAACCGTCGCTTACTTTCTTCCGTTTTCGGTTCGGTCGTCACGGGCGTTTCATCCTTGGTTTTTTTGCTGCGCTTCGTCTTCTTGGCCTCTTCGGCTGGCACTTCAATCGCCGCCTTAACGGTGCTGGCAATTTTGCTCCCCAGTGCATGGTGCCCACTGTACCGGGCCTTGATTTCGTGCTTTATGTTTTCCGCATTGGTTAATACGGGATAGATTCGTTTGTTGATCAAAATGCCGGCTTCGCTGACGGTCTTTCTGGCCTGCGGATCATTGATCAGTACCGTAAGTCGGTCTCCTTCGAGGTTGACCGGGATCATGTGGTGTTTCGCCGCGAGATGTTGGTCCACCAGCGCCAACGCATCAGGGTCACTCGGTGTTTCATCGATATCGGCGAATTCAAGACCTTGCTGTTTGGCCAACGCGAGTGCTTTTGTTCGCAGCGTGATGAGTCCGCGATCGATCAAAATGTTGCCGAGCAAACGACCGTTTCGGTTTTGTTCGGCGAGTGCTTCTTCTAACTGCTCTTCGGTAATGGCTTTGAGGTCGACGAGCGTCTGCCCAAAGCTTTGCTCCGCAGCATAAGTCGACGAAGAATGAAACTCCATGCGAAGAATATCTTCAACCGACCCGAAACTGATCTTGCCTTTCTGCAGCAACTGCCGGTACCACGGCGTACCCGATCGCGCCTCATGTTCACGCGCCTGCTCGAAATCTTCGGGCGTAATAAAGTCGCGTTTGATGAGCCCGTCAGCAATACGGGCTTCATGTTCTTCCGCCATAAGGTCCTTTCCGTCCGGGAATTGCGGCAGAACCCCGGCGTTTGTCGATTATAGGTGCGATCCAACACCACGTAAAGCCGCCTTGATTCCATCGGCGGCGCTTCCTACACTAGCGGGCGGGGAAACCATGACCGAATCGCTGTCCTATCCACATGTACAGCGAAACGGGGGATCGGAAAACCAAGCCATGACAGCAGCCACCAACCCAGCTCCACAACGGCGCATTGGGGAACTCCTAATTGACGCGGGCCTTATAACCGAAGGCCAACTCAACCAAGCGCTCGACAAACAATCGGATGAGGGCGGCAAAATTGTCGAACTGCTCATCGCGCTGAAACATCTTACGCCGGATCAATTCGTGGCATTTTTGGCGAAACAGCCGGGTGTCGCCAGTATCGATTTGAAGCAATACGATATTTCGAGCGATCTCATCAATATGGTTCCCCGGGAATTCGTGATTAAACACGAATTGATTCCCATCGATCGCCTCGGAAAGTTATTGACTATTGGCATGGTCTGTCCACTCGACCGAAATACCATCAAGCAACTCGAGGAAACGACAAAGCTGCGAGTAAAGCCATTGCTCTGTTCCGCCTCAGATGTCCGATCCGCCATTGAACAACACTACCCCGAGGCCGAAGCCGCTAAGGACGGCGGCACGCTGGACGGCGTTGCAGCGTCCATGCGTTTAGGACGGGTCGCCACCCTGATCCGTGAAGTCGATACGCTCCCAGCACTACCTGAAACCGTCTCTCGCGTCCGCGAAGCGGCCAACGATCCAGACAAATCAGCGAGAGACATCGCCAATATCTTAGTAATGGATCCGCCAATCATGGCGAAAGTCCTCGGCGTAGCCAATTCAGCGGCCTACGGATTCTCGCAGCGAGTCGACGATATTAACCATGCGGTCGCTCTCCTCGGGCTTCGTGAAACGTTTTCCATTGTACTCTCTGCAGCGGTGATCAACCTCTTCGATAAGTCGAAAGTGTTGAACTACAAACGATTTTGGCTGAACGCTATGTACTGCGCGGGCGCTAGCCGCTTCGTTGTCAAAGCCAGCGGCCGCAAAAATGTCACCGGCCTTTTTTCTGCGGGCTTGCTTCATGATGTCGGCATTGCCGTACTCGCTGAAGTGTCCCCAGATCAATACGCCAAGGTTGATCAAAAACTAACCGGCGTCGCATTGGTCGAAGAAGAAGAGGACAAGATTGGGCTGAGTCACACCGAAGCCGGATTCGCGCTCGCCGAACACTGGGATTTGCCCGCCGAAATCGCTGCCGCGATTCGTTTTCACCACAAAGTCGAATTGGCGGAAGATCACAAAGAGATCGCCGCAATTGTGGGTCTCGCCGATGCCATGGCCTGCGCCATAGGATCAGACCCTTCGGAGTCGGAGGGCCACTTCAAAGGCCTTGAACCCGCCATGGAAATCCTGAATATAGACGCCGAAGTTGGCGAAGCGATGCTTTCCGAGTTCCTGGATCAAAAGGCCGCCGCCCTCGGCGATTCCCTGGAGTAGGCAGAACCCCGCTTCCATTTGGTATCCTCGCGCGTTTCCGGAGGGTTGCAAATGGGTACGCTTATGCTGGTGCGTCACGGTCAAGCGAGCTTTCACGCCGACGACTACGACCAGCTTTCCCAGAAGGGTGAAGACCAAATACGCGAATTGGGAGCGTATTGGGTTCGTCACGGGTTCACGGCCGATCGCGTCATAACCGGCCCACTCAAGCGGCAGCGTCACTCCGCGCAGTTGGTACGCGACGCATTCAATACCGCCGGGTTGCCTTGGCCGGACACGGAAGTGATCGACGAATGGGCCGAACTGCCCGCCGAACGCATGGTGCAAGAATTCATTCCTCAGCTCGCCGCCGAAGACGACCGCGCCCGAGAACTGATCATGCGCTATGAGGAGACCGGCGACCTCGACGAGAAGGAATTAGTATTCCAGGAAGTCTTCGTCAAGATGATGGAAAAATGGGCGACCGGCGAATACGC
>JAJDAB010000335.1 GCA_029262095.1 Candidatus Hydrogenedentota bacterium | reverse complement strand
CGGGTGGCGGTATCAAGCCGGGTATGGTGTACGGGGAGACGGACGACTTTTCCTACAATATCGTGAAAGACCCGATGCACGTCCACGACCTTCAGGCCACAATTCTCAATCAATTGGGCCTCGACCACAAGAAATTGAACTACAAGTACCAAGGCCGATACTTCCGGTTGACCGATGTGCACGGTAATGTCGTTCACGATTTGCTTGCGTAGTTGACTTCGCCGGGACACTCCCAATCGTCTTTCCCGCGCAGGCGGGAATCCAGAGCGCCGGACCAAAGTATTGAGTTCTCATACTCAAGATTTTGCGAAGGTGATGTGCGCTTTGTACTCGCATGCAATTCGCAGTGTTCTATAAGACACCTTTAGAAAGTTCTAGCGCGCCCTTCGCGACGTTGAGTCTCAGTACGTCACTTGCCCCCTCTGTAAATCGCATCGCACGAACTTGGCGATACAAGCGTTCCAGCGGATGGCCCTCTGTTAAGGCGTCACCGCCCGCCAATTGAACGGCTGCATCGACTACACGGCCCGCGGCCTCCGTGCAAAACACTTTCGTGCACATGACTTCGTTCACATCATTCGCGTTGCTATCAACAAGTCGCGCTGTGCGATAGAGCATGCTCCGCGCCGCGAACGTCTCGATTCTCAGATCGGCGTATCGTAATCGAACGCCTTCGCGATCACCCAGCGGCGTCCCGCTGCGGTGTGGTGATTGGATGTACTCGGTCACGTACTGCGTCGCCCACAACATGATGCCGCACGCGTTGGCGGCCAGTGCAAGCCGAATCTTCGATATGTCATCCAACGCACGCGACATGCCCTCACCGATGCCGCCGACGATGTGCCATTTCGGTACGCGGACTTCGTCGAAGCGGACAGCCGTGTGGCCACTGCCGTCCAAGCTCCGGAACACTCGTTCGACCGTTACGCCTGGAGCATCGAAATCGACAATGACCATCGCAGTACCGCCGGTGTCATCGCCGCTGGACTCGATGTTCACGAGCGCCGCAACGAAATCCGCTTCCGCACCGCCAGTGACATACGACTTCTGCCCAGTGATGACGATTTCATCGGCCTCTTGCACCGCCCAAGTCGGTCGCGGAGCGCTGTCCGGCTCGGTGAAGCCGAACGAGCCGCGTTTTTCTCCGCGCATGAGTGGATCGAGATAGTGGGTCTGGAGTTTGCCTGTTGCGCTGCCGAGCACACCCGCGCTGGGCGCGAAGACATGAGCACTCACCCGGAGATTTGCAGCGGCAAGCGTCTCGCGAACCACGGTCAGGGCCATCGCGCTCGTGTCTTTGCCGCTATAGGCAACGGGCTGGGTCATGGTGAAGAAGCCCGCCTCGTTGGACGCATCGACTACGCGGCGTCGAATGTCTTGCTGGTCGGCCGCCTCATCCCAGGTTCGTTCCAGCGGAACGAGTATGTCTTCGATGAACGCTTGGGTCTTATCTCGCAGGGCCGCAATTTGGGGGGGAATGGATTCAGGCATGATCAGTTCTCACCGTTTCTAGACAACGTCATCGCGCACATTGAGTGATCGCAAGCGCGAAGATATCATAAGAGTGATTTCGATTTATCACGAGCGGACCAACGATGGACGAATCTACACAGGAAAAGATTGAACGCTGCCTCGATCACGCCGAAGTGCGTATCATGCAGACGGATTTCGCTGACCCCGCCACGGGCGAAACGCTCTATCAAGAAGCAACCGATCTGCTGATTCGCGCCGAGGGTCTGATGAAAGGTAGTGGCGCATGGTTAATGTCGTGCATACACGCACGGCGAAAGAACGGTGCGATGTGTGTGCAGTGGCTCGAGCGTGCGCGTAAAGCATCAATGTTGCCGGATTTGGACACCATTCGTAGTCACCACCACTTCGCCAACGCCAAAGACGCGAAATGGTTCAAGGACTGGACGAAGCAGCAGTCGTAAAAAATCCATTCCCGCGAGAGTGGGAAACGACCGACCGAATTGATAGACATCGCTACTTCTTGATGCTGTACAACTTTGATGCGGTACGAATGAGCAGCCGGTCGCCGACTATAGCAGGACATGACATACACATTTCGTCCAAACTGTTCGTATGAAGCAGTTCAAATTTGCGACCGGCTTCTACAACGTACGTATCGCCCTGTTCGCTAAGGCAGAACACTTTTCCATTGTATGCCCAGGGTGACGTGGTGAAAGACGCGCGCCCTTTTTCGACGATCTTCTTCTGACTATAGAGTTGTTCGCCGGAGATCGCGTCGTAACATTCGAATCGGCCGCGGTCGAGGACGCTGTAATACAAACCCTGATAGACCAGCGGAGATGTGTTGTAATTTCCGGCTTCGGGTTGATACCACGCGATGTAGTCGCTGCTCGTTTGGTCTTCTTCCATTGTGATGTCTCCACTTGCGCCGGGAAGAATGGCGTACACGGGGCGATGTTTGTCCTGGAAGTAACCGGAATTGAGATACAGCAATCCATCGGCTGCGAACGGTGTGGCGATACAGGCCCAGGACATGCGGCCATCCATTTCCCACAGCAGTTTGCCGTCGAGATCATACGAACGAATGCGATTCTTCGCCGTGGTCACGATTTCCGTGCGCAGTTCGTTCTCCCAGATATACGGACTCGCCCAACTCAAACGTTCGTCACGTGGCGTGCGCCAGGTTTCGTCTCCCGTGAGCTTGTCATATGCCGCGATATAGGACTCTTCCTGGTTGTCGTAGATCATAATAAGTTTGTCTTCATGCAAAACGGGAGATGCGGCGGCGCCATAGTTTAGTTGCGTCTTCCTAAATTCGATTTCGCGGGTCCAAATCTCATTACCATCCATATCGAAACAATAAAGGCCCACGTCGCCGAACAATACGTAGAGTCGTTCGCCATCAGTCACGGGTGTTTCCGAAGCGTACGTGTTTTTGGGGTGGCGGCTGGCGACCGGTTTGCCGACGAGGACCTGCTTCTTCCAAATCACATCGCCCGAATCGAGCGCGAGGCAATAGACGATCCAGCCATGTTCTACATCAGGCGGCAATGGGCGGCCTCGACCGTTATAGAGTCCTTCCTTCGGCCGCTCGAAATTTCCCGCGGCATCAACCGTGGTTAGAAATACTTTGTTGCCCCAGACAACCGGACTCGACCAACCGAGACCCGGAATATCCGCGACCCATTCCACGTTTTCGGTCGTGCTCCATGTCTCGGGAAGATTCGCGTTGTCCTCGACCGCCGGATTCATCGCGGGGCCACGAAACTGCGGCCACACATCATCGGCCAACGCAGAAGTTGATGATCCAATGGCGAGGACCGCGACCACGGAAGCGACGATACAGCGTCTGACGTACATGGGGCTCATGAATAACTCTCCCTATTCGGATAGGTGTTGCTACGGATCGGTTTTCGCCGCATTGCTATCAAGCGACGCAGCCAACCGTTTGGCGTCGGCTTCCGCACAAGCGTACATGAAGTGGGAGATACGATGCGTTAATGCTTCCTGCACTTGGTTCATCGCCAAATCGGTCCGGTCCGTGACTTCGTAGTATTTCCCTAGATAATAATGCGCGTAGAAAAGGTTGGTCGTAAGGTCTTCATCCGAATCATCTCCGCGATTCGCCTCTTCCAGTACTGCATCCGCCGAACCATGGCCCATATACAACGCAAGTAATGCGGGGAATGGAGTACGAAGCTTGCGCGAATACTCGAACATGGTCTCCCGCGCTTTGGCAAGGTTCTCATCCTCTGCGATGCAGAGGAAGCGCCAAAGTCCGTTCTCAATATCCAATGCGCCAACTCGGTGATACCGGGCGAACTGCTCTGCCCCGGCACGGTAGTCGCCGACGTAATACTGGGCGAGTCCGCGCTCCCAACAAGAATCCTCGTCGTGCGGCCAACCGAATTGCGCCGCCACATTGTAATCACCCACCGACTCATTGAATCGCCCTAAGCGGAACAACACCTCGGCACGCGCATGATGATGACGCGACGGCGACTCTGCAATCATGCCGTTAAGCCGAACGAGCTCTTCCCCGAGCACTTTATCGCGCTTGGCTTCCGCGTCGGGTTGAGCATTTGTTGACTGGGCTTCCGTGTCCCGGCACGAGAGAATAGCCGTGGTCAACACGCAAATGAGAACTGAAAGGTGAAGCCGCATGTGCTTAGGATAACAAGAACGAGTTGCCGATGGTCAAGCCACGTGCTGCAACGGTCTACGCACGATTCGCTGCCTTCGTGTCGCCCGCCAGCAGGTCCGCGAATTGCATGCGCAGTGCGCGTTTCTGAATTTTCCCAGTTGGATTCTTGGGCAACTCATCGAGAAAGACGACGCGAGCAGGAATCTTGAACTTCGTGACGTACTTTGTGAGGTGTCGTTGCAGTTCGGCCTCGGTTAACGTCGCACCGTGGCGTAACACGACGGCCGCAACGAGATTCTCACCAAACTTTTCATCCGCAACACCGAATACCGCCGCTTCAGATACGGCGGGATGAACATAGATACCCTCTTCGATTTCTTTGGGCGAGATGTTTTCCGCACCCTTAATAACCAAGTCCTTCTTCCGATCCGTAATGAAGATGTAGCCCTCATCATCCATATGGCCGACATCGCCGGTGTGCAGCCATCCATCGATAATCGCTTCGTTCGTGGCTTCTTTCTTGTTCAAATATCCCTGCATAATATGCGGTCCCCGCGCACAGATTTCACCAGATTCGCCAGGCGGAACGGAGTGGTTGTCATTGTCCATGATGCATGCCTCGACCCCTTCGACTGGCCGGCCCACGGAGCCGACCCGGTACGGTTCGTCCTTTTTGTAATTGGTCAGGACGGCCGCCGTCTCGGAAAGTCCGTACCCCTGCTTCACCGTGCAGCCGAATTCTTTCTCAAACTCCACACGTACTGCTTCTGGAATCGCCGCACCACCGGAACCAACCTGTTCCAGCGAAGACGTGTCGTATTGATCGCGATCCTGAAAATCGAGCATATAATTCAGCATCGTTGGCACAACGGATAACCGGTTCACCTTCAATTCCTGAATGGCCTCAAAAATCGCCCGCGTATCCCAGCCGCGAAGGATGCGCGCTCGTGTACCGAGCTTGAGGCCAATATTCATGACGATTACGCCGTAGATATGAGACAGCGGCAGCGATGAAACTGATCGAACGTTCTCGATCCCCAATGCGTTCTTGTACGCCATCTCGGTGGACGAACACATATTCTCGTGTGTAAGCATCACGCCTTTGGGGTCACCGGTTGTGCCTGAGGTATAGAGCAGCATCGCCATGTCATCCGCCGCCGCTTCAAACATCGGTTCGTGTGATTCTGCGGAATCGATCGCGTCCGCAATATTCGTTGCACCCGGCACGTCCGACTCGCCAATGACGAGGATTTTTCGAAACGTGTCAATTCCCTGCGATGCTTCGGCGAGCATCGGTGCCAACTCAGGCGAAGTCACAACGAGGCCAGCACCGGAATCCTCGAGTAAGTAGCGAACTTCGCGCGCGGTCCACATCGGCGTGACCGGAATGATTACCGCGCCGATTTTCCAGGTGGCGGTGAACGCGCTCATCACGTCCGGCGAATTCGACATCATGACGACTACACGGTCACCTACTCCTATGCCGTGATTGAGCAGAACGGTTGCTACACGGCATGCATGCTCATATTGCTGAACATTCGTAATCGACCGATCATCGAACAGTGTGGCGACATACTCACCGTACTTCTCAATATTCTCTAGCGACAACTGGGCGATATTCATGTTGTAAGCCCTTACTTGCTCGTTGCGGATTCAAGCGTCAGCGGCATCTTAACCGGATGCGACTTCAAGTATTCGGTCAGCTCCAGGCCGGGCGTTAGGTCTCTTCCCGCGAACGCGGCGTGATCCGGCGAGTAGCGATGTACGCGAAACACGATGTTGGTCGGCTTCTTCTTGGAGTCTGAATGGCTCGAACCTTCCGGACCGATCACCGGATTCACGAATCGCCAAACTTCTTCACCGTCCGGGGTCATCTCGAAGAATGTGCCCTTCGCGCCATAACACACCAACGTATTGCCATTGGACAAGCGCTGGGCGCCAGAAATGAACGACGAGTAGAATTCCTTTTTCTCCGGCGCGGCGTAGTCCCAGACCCGTTTGGGCGGATCGAACAGATTCTTCGGATTGACAACGTACCTACCGCTGTCATCCATCAGCGGCGCGATTTCGACAACGCTCGAGTAATTGCCATCGGCCCGTCCGCGACCGTTATTAAAAATCAAAAGATTTCCACCACCGGGGTAGCTGTTTGGAATCCAATGTACGTTGTGCTGTGCGAATAAGGTTTGGTCGCTTTCGGTGCCGGCGCGATGGGCGACAGGGTTGCCCCAGCGGTACAACAAGTCGCCGCCTTTACCATAACGACCGCCGGTGGATCCCGCCGCTTCCGCCGTCGTTGTACTGTGATCGATGATCCAAATCTCGTTATTTCCAAGCGAGCTCAACGCAATCTGATCAAGATCCGCGTTGTACGCGATAGCATTCGTATGCAGCCAGTCCGCGGATTGCGCGCGCTTCCGCTTTTGGTCCTGGGCCTTTTCTTCCTCCGGTTCACCGCCGAGATAGCCGAGCGATTCGAGTTCTTCACGTTCAGCGTCAGGGATGCGATCCATCCACAGCCCTGGCGGATTAATTTCGACGCGCTCCGGATGCGCAGCGACATCCCCGAAATTCTCTTTTGATTCATCGAAGTCTTGGATCAAGTGGTCCCAGATATGCCATTCCCAAACGACATCTCCGCCGCGAGGCCGTGTGGGCGCTACTTCGAACACATGAAGGGGCCATAGCCCGCGGTCCCCAGTCAATTCCGGGTCGCGGCCAGCGGCAATCGTCTCCTCGGCGCTCTTTCGTTCCCACGAGATAACCAACACGTTACCGTTTGGCAACGGTTCAATGTCGTGATGCATCAAGTAGTCTTCGCTCGAGTGTACGAACTCCCAAAGCACTTCGCCGTCCCACGACAATTCTTCAATCCCGAGCCCCGCGCCGCCGCCGAACAGGTGGCTATTGCCCCCGTTGCCAAACGTCGTGGTGCGCAAGAGGTTTCCATTGTTTAATAGGTATCCCATATTGCTTCGATAATCGGAATCCCAGAAATGAATGATGCGACCTTCGTTGTCAACAAGATACGAACCGGCACCGTCCAGCGGCGAATAGAGGTTGTAACCGTGCAACGCGCCTGGTTCGTTTAGCACGACGCCGAGCTGTTCCTGTGCATCGGCAGACATTACGCCCATAGCACTTGCGGCAGTACACAAACACACTACAAACGTACGCATAACCGGTCTCCTCAGTCCAAACGGCCATAATGCCTTAACACGGAGGTCTCCTCCAGTTTCTTTTTTGGCATCCAGAAGGGCGTTCGCCGGTGGACTAAAACCCGTGTTGACCACGGCGGGCGAAGCGAATACCATCTTTGGCGATCACTAGACCTGGATTCAGGAAACCTCCTGTTGCTAAAAGGATAGTTCGATGCTGAAACGTTTTGCAGTGCTGTTTGCGCTCTCGATGGGCTTGTTTTTTGCCGGGATTGCCTCCGCGCTCACCGCCGATGAAATCGAGGCGAAGCTCAAGTCCATTAAACTTCCTCCCGGATTCTCCATCGCGTTGTACGCCAACGACATACCCAAAGCGCGTATGTTGGCGGTGGGCGACCAGGGCACCGTGTTCGTTTCGACCCGGGGCGACAATTTCGTGTATGCCGTCGTCGATTCCGATAGCGATGGCCAGTCCGACGAGCGTCATATCGTGTTCACCATCGGTGATGTGGGCGACGGCGTCGAACGGTCGATGCCGAATGGAGTCGCCTTTCATGATGGCGACCTCTACATTGCGACGATGACGAGTATCCTCCGGCTCGACGACATCGAGAACCACCTGAGCGACCCGCCAAAGCCAGTCTTGGTAACAGACAAATATCCCGATCAAAAGGCGCACGGCTGGAAATTCATCGCGTTCGGACCAGACGACAAGCTATACGTCCCCGTCGGCTCACCCTGCAACGCGTGCGACCCATCCGACGATCTACAAGGGACGATCACCCGCATCAATCCCGATGGTTCCGGTCGTGAAATCATTGCCCACGGCATTCGCAATTCACTTGGGTTCGACTGGCATCCGGAAACCGGTGAACTTTGGTTCACGGAAAACGGTGCAGATAAAATGGGCGACGACATTCCGGCGGACGAACTCAACGTAGTTACTGAAACCGGGCAAGACTTCGGATT
>JAJDAB010000334.1 GCA_029262095.1 Candidatus Hydrogenedentota bacterium | reverse complement strand
GAGGGTGCGAATGTCAATACTACGATCTCTCGCTGGACCATGAGCCGAAATCGCATTCTCAAGTTGCATCATGAGTGGGTAGGTTGCCGCTGTGTTCCCTGCGAAACAAAGCGCACAATCCGAGCGAGGCAACGTAATTATCTTTGGGGCACAGTCGATCTTTATCCCCCCACGAGTCCGACTATCCGAAACCATATAGAGATGTTGCCGACCATCGGCGCGCGCAGATACCCAAGCAATTCCAATCGTCATCTGTCGAACAATTCCTTGAACGGACTAAATAGAAATTCGCGCGATCTTGAATTATTGTGTCAAATATGACCATCCCTAATAGAAATCGCAATGTTTTGACCAGAATCGTCTAAAAGACTACCACCACATCTATTTTACCTACTTTCGAGACAGAACATCCGTCAAGTAATTACCCTGCCGTGATTCCAAACAAAAGGCGCTGTAACCGCTTACCCCATGCCAGCCACCTAATTACCGATGGCATCCCGGGTGAGGTGCGAGCGGTCGCCATCGGATAGCAATTCAGACTTTGGCGCAAGACGACTTTGATTACGGGAGACCTAAACATGCGTGGAATCACTTGTGTTGTTCTGGCGATGGCGTGTTGCGTCATCGTTCCGACAGCCCTGGCAGGCGACAGCGAATTTGCCGGCGATTGGGAAGTGAAACAGGAATTCCGTGGTCAGGAACGTGTTTCGAGGGTCTCCATTACGGAAAGCGCGGACGGCCTTAGCGGGTCATGGATTAGTCAACGCGGCACCACCGAGCTTTCCGACGTCAAATCGGAGGACGGCACCCTGACATTTGTACGCAAAATGGAACGGCAGGGCCAGGCCTTCGAGATTAGCTGCGAGGCGTCGATTGTCGACGGCAATCTTGTGGGCAAAATGGTGACACCGCGCGGTGAACGCGACTTCAAAGGTGTTGCGGTCACATCCGAACCGACGTTCATTGGCTCCTGGGACCTTATCATGGACTTCCAAGGCCGCGAAATCGCGTCGACCCTGGATATCACGGAAAACGACGGCAAGCTTGGCGGTATGTGGTCATCCGAACGCGGCGAATCGGAATTGGAGGACGTCAAGATCGCAGACGGCGAACTCACGTTTATTCGGAACATGGAACGGCAAGGACAAGAATTCACACTTGATGCCACGGCGAAGATAGAAGGCGGCAAACTCGTTGGCGAGATCGTCTCCCCCATGGGCGAACTGCCGTTTACCGGAACCATGGCAAAGAAAACCGAGGGTGATTCCGCGGGCGGTACCGAAGCCGAACGCGCAGCAGAAATGGTCAAACAACTCGATGCCAACAACGATGGCAAAGTCACCGAAGACGAAGCGCCCGAACAAATGAAACAATTCTTTTCCATGCTCGACGTCAACGCGGACGGCCACGTTGACGCGACCGAAATGGTCAGGGTCATCCAGTTCATGGACCAATCATAACGAGATTACCCAACTCCCCTCTCTAAGCGCCCCTTCAGTCCATTGGATTGGAGGGGCGTAGTTTTTGTTTGGGGGTCACTTCCGTACCGAAACCGTCCGGATTCAGGATCAACGCATGGAGATCGCGCGGAGGATACTTGAAGCGAGTAGTCAGTCTTTCAGGTTGTCGCTGTACTTGCGGTAGAGTCCGCGAAATTGGTGGTAGGTCAGCCCCAGCAATTCGGCAGCCTTCTTTTGGTTGTATTTGGCTTCGTCCAGCGCGTCGGTCAACATCTTCAGTTCCAGGGCGCGCACCGCATCGTTGAGGTCGGAGCCCGGCGGAGGCACGTCCGGATGAACGCGCTCATGTTCGATTGGCGCGTTATCCAATTGGTCCGTCGCATTTTCGCGAGGACGTTCTTTAGCGGAAGGCCTCCGGTCACTCTGATCGTACGGCGAGATGAACGGGTCGAATACGATCTCGTCATCACTGATGATCGCGTCATCGGAACGGTATACGCCGCGTTCGACCACGTTTTTCAATTCGCGCACGTTGCCTGGCCAGACGTATTGCTCGAGCTTGTCCACCGCTAGGTCCGTGAACTCCGGCACTTGAGGCCAACCCAAGTCGCTAGCCATACGTGCAGCGAAATGATTGGCCAGGTACATGATGTCTTCAACCCGGTCGCGAAGCGCGGGTACAAAGAGGACTTCGAACGATAAGCGGTCCAACAAATCCCGCATGAACGTACCGTCTTCGGCCATGTGCCCTAGGTTTCGATTGGTCGCGCCCACGATCCGCGCATCCACCGTAATCAACTCGGAACCGCCCACGCGTTCGAAACTTCCGTATTCAACGGCACGCAGAATTTTCTCCTGTGTCTCCATCGGAATGTTTGCGATCTCGTCCAAAAACAACGTGCCACCGTTGGCCGATTCGAATCGTCCTTGACGTTTCTTCGCCGCACCGGTGAACGAACCCGCCTCATGGCCGAACAATTCCGATTCAATCAACGTCGACGCCAATGCGGCGCAGTTCAACGCGCAGAAGGGTTCTTGCCAACGCTGAGACAAAAAATGAATTCGGGCTGCGGCCAACTCCTTGCCCGTGCCCCGTTCGCCAATGATAAGGACCGGCCGGTCGACACGCGCCACTCGCGAGAGTTGCTCCTGAAAGGCAAGAAAGGGTTCGGAGTTTCCAAGCGCTTCTTGGACTCCGGCCTCGCCGAGGCGTTCTTCGGGGGTGTCGTAGAAGTCATTCATCATATTTACCACCACAGAATAATCGAAACAGCCATGAAGTGGCTTAATTTACCAACCCTTGGTAGTAATTGTCAATAAATAACATTGTGGAAGTCATTGATACTCATTCTGATACGAACTTCCACCTGAATTGGCACAACGCTTGTATTTACCCTCACATGGCAAATGACACCAAAATAAGCGACGAGACGATGAACGACCTGGAAAACAGAACTCATGCCCTACCCTCGCGCAAAACATTGCGAGCGCGGTGTAGCGGTACCGTGCGATTTCAATTTGGGCGCGAATCGGGCGGCCACGCGGAGATAACCGACGTGGGCCTAGGCGGCTTATGTTTGAAGTCGAATGTCGTACTGGAAGTGGGCACCCAGGTTCTCCTTGAGCTCAGCGACCCGCAGGGAAATGGCTCCGCCGAACTCAAGGGCAAAGTGATGTGGCAGGGCAACACGCGTGCCGGTTCGAGCATGGGCGTGAAGGTTTTTGAAGACGATGAGACCGCGCAAATGGCGCTTGGTGATTGGTTGCACGCAGCGCTCAAGGAACAATCCGGTCTAGCCGAATTGCGAGGCCGACAACGTGTGTTGGTGGATTTAGCGCTGGCCTCCAAAGACACCGAGAATCAACTCAGCGTGTGGCAACGGCTGCGGCCCACGGGAACCTTAATCGGTGCCAATGTGGCCACGGCAACATTCTAACCAATTGTAACTCGCCAACTTGATGCGAGTTTGAAGGAGGCAACAATGGGTATTTTCACGCGAACACGAGACATCGTCAGCGCCAACATCAATTCTATGCTTGATAACGCGGAAGATCCGCACAAGCTGGTTTCGATGATGTGCCGCGAGATGGAGGACACTCTGATTGAGTTGAAGGCCTCTTGCGCTGGCGCGATGGCTGCGAAACGCCGCATGCAACGTGAACGCGATGAATGCGATTCGCGCGCCCACACCTGGGGCGGCCGCGCACGGCGGGCTGTAGACCGAGGCCGCGACGATTTGGCGCGGCGGGCATTGACCGAAAAGCGTGCCCTCCAAGATCGTACGGATGCCATCGACGGAGAAATCCAACGGTGCGAGGAAGTGGTTGCACAGTATCGGAGCGACATTCAGAAACTTGAAGAAAAACTGGGTACCGCCAAGGAACGGCGCGCTGTGCTGGTCCAAAGGCACATTCAGGCACGCAATCGAATCCGTACCGAAACCGAGATTCGCAAATTCGATTCGTCCGAAGTCGTCGCAAAATTTGACGCCTACGAAGATCGCATCGAACGCATGGAAACGGACGCGGATCTTATCAATTACGGTCGCAAGCCGACGCTTGAGGACGAAATCGACGGACTCGGCGGTGATGATGAAATCGAACGCGAACTACGTGAGTTGAAACGCGAAGCCGTCTAACGATTTTACGACGTCATTCGTGGTGCACCAAATTAGAACGTGAAGAAAGGAAACCATGAGTATGTCAAGCCTGTACGATTCACCGAGACGCGGACTCTACCGGTCGCGAGACGGCATCATTTTCGGCGTGTGCAAAGGTATCGCGAATTACCTGGACTTATCCGTGGGTTGGATGCGCGTGTTGACTGTAATTGCATTCATCGTGAGCGGGTTCTTCCCCACTGCGGTGCTGTACATCCTGGCCGCGTTGGTCATGAAAAAAGAGCCCTACTACTCCGACTATTAACCCAGCAATAACGGCCGCCAATTGGGCGGTTGATGCTACACCCTTTCGACAGTGGGTCCACGGTACAGCCCCACACTTGCCCGGACCCACGACCCTCCCCCTCGCAACGCACCTCCTCCGCGTTGCGGGGATTTTTGTTGTTGAGTCGTAGCCGATCCCACACAATGTCTGGACCTCTAGCCACCCAATCTCTCGGTTGGCGGTTTTGACCAATTCCCCGATAAATCCGCCGCCAGTTGGTTTTCGGTACGAGAACAGATGTGGGGCCAGAACGTCTAGATAGTTCGTAAGTGGTCTAACAACAGCACGTTGCGACCAATTGATCGAATTGGCATTACGGTTGCTCTTACATACCTACAAGATTAGAGACTAAGCAATGAGGAATCAGACGAAAATGAATACGAATCGGGATGCAGAAGACACGGTAAATGAGCGGCGATTTGCTCGGGTACCCTTTCTCGGCCATGTGCAATTCGTATACGGCGCCGGGCGGAAAGGCTCGGCCCACGTGAACGATGTAGGCCGCGGCGGACTTCGAGTCCACATGGGACGGTATCTTCGGCCAGGCACGAAGCTCATGATTAGTATTCCGCTTCGAGATTCCGAACAACGAACGGTTGAACTTAAGTCGGAAGTAATTTGGTGCCAACGGGAAGCCGGTCGCATCGAGTTCTCGGCTGGGCTTCGTGTGTATTACGACGCGCCCGAAGCACTTGAGGCAATATCTGAGGTTATGTACTACGCGCTCTTCGAACAAGGCGGACTTAAGAATGGAAACGTCAAAGTCGCCGCACAGCGCGCAACGAGTGTTCGAGGAACGGAATTCGCTGGCCATCCGCTAAGCACTGCGTGCGGCATTACTTGTTAGCCATTAACTAGAACGTATGAATTGAAACGCACTTTAGAGTGCGAGTTTGAACCGGAGGTTGATAAAATGGGTATCTTCACACGAGTACGCGACATCATCAGTGCCAACCTTAATTCGATGCTGGACAAGGCGGAAGACCCTGAAAAGATGGTCAAGCTGATGATCCGGGAAATGGAAGACACCCTGGTCGAAATCAAAGCATCGTGC
>JAJDAB010000333.1 GCA_029262095.1 Candidatus Hydrogenedentota bacterium | reverse complement strand
TTAGTCCGACAACGGGAGGGCCAAGTTCCACCCTGGCCGGGTTTTCGTGTAGATGCGGCCAAGGTGGAACTTGGCCCTCCCAAATCGAATCCTACCCGCCTACTACTTTCGCGGACACGACCACGAACAACGCCGAATTATCGTCCGAGATGGATGCTTTCCCGACAACAACGTGTTGGCCCTCTCGTAAATCTATGTCCGCCTCAATGCCGACATCGGGGCGCTGGATTTGGTGGAATTGGGGTTGTTTGACTGATTCTCTTCTTGCTGACGTAATCGATATCTCCGCGTCGAAAGAGAGTTCGTCTAATCGAATTCCGTGCGGATCGCCTTCCGTTACGCGCACGGATTGTATCCGAAATCTATACAGCGAGTCGTTGGGCTTATTCGGCAATATCCCGCTTGTGGATGCTTCACTTCCATCTCGGCAACGAAGGAACAGCGTGTCGACAAGGCGATACTGGTCATAACTAAATACTTCGCGTAGCTCGTCGATTACCTTTCCCAGAGCATTAGGGATGTCCGCGGCATCTTGGGGTGGGTTGAGCTTTAGGTCTTCTTTCTTAAACGCTGAACCACGGATGATATGTACCGTCAGTTCAACATTGCGGTTGTTCTCTTCTGTGCTTCCGGCCGAATCCAATAGTTCGATCGCCTCTTTGAACTTTCGCGTAATCTCTTTGGGCCCGAATAAAATGATTGCGTTTAGCTCATCATCCGCCGTCATTAATTTATCGATCCCGAACGCTGCCATGGTTTTCACCACTTTTTCGGCCGTAGCATGTTTCAGTGGGACGACTGTAAGTTCGACCAAATCATATGCCGCGAATTGTTGTTTGTAGCTCTCGGCAAAGGGGTTTGGTTCGGTGAAGAGCCTCTCCTCCTGCGCGTGTGCGGCAAAACCGGTGCAAACCAATAGAAGGGACACTGTAACAAATACCATCGGTCTAATTTGCATGTTTTCAACCTCCAGCCGAATCGCCATGCCAATAGATGACGATGTCGGGGTTCTGGGTTTCGATTCGAATAATGACATCAGGTCGCGGAGATTCCGCGAGACTGAGCGGTTTATCGTCGTCCAAAACTGCGGACGGGATTGATTCCGTTACGCTGACTTTGGAGACTTGCGGAGGCGCATCTTCACCGACGGTAGAGAACTGAAGAACGACGGCAGCCAACAGGACAATTGCGGTGAGCACACCAGCGACCGCGCGTCTGCGGAAGCGTTGACCCGTTTTGGAAGATCGACGGGCGTCTACACGCGCAAACACGGCATCTGCAATAACATCTCCCCTGTTCGCCTCAAACGAACGCTCAGCATTTCGAACAGCGATCTGCCTTTTCGCTAGATCCGATCGCAGGGTGTCGCATCGCGGACACGTATCGAGATGCCGCTGCAACGTTGCGGCCCGCCATCGCGACAAATCGCCGCCGACCAGCTTCGCGATCGCTACATCACGCCGTTCACACTTCATTCTTCAAGCCCTCGTTCTTCTGCTTCGTACAACCGCTTTAGTTTCAGCCGCGCCCGCGCCGCCAATGTGCGAACCGTAACCGGCGCACACCGCATCGCCTTCGCCGCTTCTTTCGCGGACAGCCCTTCCAAATCACGCAGCACCAGCGCCACGCGTTCTCTGGGCGACAGCCGCGCAAGCCCGCGCTCCAGCCAATCCGACGCTTCCGCTGCACCGATGTTCGATTGATGCTGCGCCGAATCGCGCGCTGCTTCACGTTCAGCTTCCGACCGGCGCGACCGCTTTCGCGCATGCGTCCGGCAGACGTTTACCGTGATGCGGTATAGCCACGGCGTCAACGGTCGCCGCACATCGAACCGGTCGAGATGATCGTAGAGCCGCACGAACACATCTTGCGCAGCGTCCTGCGCATCATGGGCGTCTGACAACAGCCGCCAAGCAACCCGCAACACAGTCGACTCATGTTGCCGCACCAACTGGGCGAACGCGGCGCGATCCCCCGCACGAGCCAACCGGATCCACTCCGCTTCGGCTGATTCCGCCTTCGCGGCATCTTCCGATACGTTCGCGGTCCAATTCGCCCGTCTCGCCGCTGCCATCCGCTCCATCGATCCTGCCCTTACCGTCATATAGAAATACTCACGAGCGCGGCCAAATGTTGACACGGATTCATGACCGTACAATAAGGCGTATCTGCGCCATGCACAAAAACAGCATTCTCACCCGTGATATAGAATGAGTGGATACGGAGGGGTAGTGGGACGATCCGGCCAATTTGTGGAAGAGGTTCGGCGCTTGTATGAGACACAAAAGCAGGCGCTCTTTAGCTACGCCCTCTCGATTACCGGGGAGCGCCGCGCCGCGGAGGACGCCATTCACGTGGCATTTTGCAATGTATTGCAACGATCCAAGCCATCCGGCGAGCTACGGCCGTACCTGTTCAAATGCGTCCGGAACGCCGCCATCGATATCCGCCGGCTGGAACAGCGCGATGATCCACCTGCGAGCCTGTTCAACGGAAAGCACGGCGTCGACCCAGTCACGCGGCTCCAAGCGGATGAAGCGCTCTCAATTCTTACGCCAGATGAACGCGAGTGTGTCGTACTCAAGCTGTACAGCGGCTTCACGTTCAACGAAATCGCCGCGATACGGCACGTGAGCATCAACACCGCTGCATCTTGGTACCGGCGAGGTATCGAACGCATGCGCGCCATGCACAAAGAGGAAATCACCAATGACTGATCCCGAACGGCACGTCGACACGTCTAACAAATCCCTACCGAATCAATCCTCCTCCCCCTCGAAGGGAGATAACACAGGAGGGGGTGATACCAACGCGGATTTGTTAGCGGCTCTCGTCGACATGAAACCCGCCGCGCCGTCCGAAGAATTCGAACGGCGCATGGCCGCCCTATTCGACGAGGTCCAACCAAGCCCAGCCATCTGGCGACGCCAAATCGCGGCTTGGCAGGCTGTCGCGGCGTGCTTCCTCTGCGGACTGGGCGGCTTCGGCGCGAGCCGCTACTTTCAAGAAACTGTTTTGGTTCCGCAGCCGGAGACGCGCACGGAGTACTACATCATTCCTCCCGCTTCGCCTATCGTGCGCAGTGCATTCGATCTTACGGACCCCGCGCCGTTCCGTGAGGCTGCATCGCCGCCAATCCAAGTGGTTATTCAAACGGCGGATTGGGACCAACAATCATGAGATGGGGCACAGCAGTAACCCTTGCGTTTGCAGTGGCCTTGTCGTCCCACGCGCAACAGACGTTCAAAGTCGAGTTCAAACTGTACCGGAGTTCGATTCCTGTTGAATACCCCGAAAACGACGCATCGTCTGCCTTGGGCGAAAACAAGCCAATCGTCGGCGTGATTGACGGCTGGGCGATCGAAGATGATCCTCGGTTTAACGAGGTGAACGGTCGGCTCACATATGATCTTCGTAACCCGCGTCTGAAAATTGAATACGAACAAGTCTATTCGCCGGATCTCGCAGTCGTGGAGGATGAAGAAGCCGCGATTCAGATCCAACAGGAGATTCCATATGGAGTCGCGACGACAAATCCAAACGGCACTGCACAAGAAGAAACAAAATTCGTAAACATTGGTACCACCATCCGCGTCCAGGTGAGCGAAGCGACACGATACGGCGTCACGCTTGAGACCAATGGTGAATTTGTGACGCTTGTTGGCCGCGAGGGGGACGGTACGCCGATTCTCGATACGGTGAAATGGGAGACCACGAATCCAATACCTTACGGTGCCTGGCTCTTCAATCGTGTGGCCGTTCAGAATGGCTACGAGTTCATGGCCTTCGCCCGAATATCACGGGTCGAATCCGGGGTAACGAACAAGGCGTCGGCTGTCCCAGAATATACGGTCGAGTCCAAGCTTGTGCGCGTGCCAGCTGAACAAAAGGACATGCTGCGAAAGGCGTTCGTCTATGGCGATGAAGCAACGCGAAGTGGCGACGATGCGCGTGTATTTCACGTTTTGGCTGGCGAGAACAATGAAACGCAGGATCGCCTGAGTTTCGAGGCGTTCGTCACGCAGATTATGCTAGCCAACGCCGAATTCGTGGCGGCACCCCGCATTACGGTGGCATATGGCCCGTACTACAAAATCATCGGGTCCGTGAATCAAGCGGCTAAAGACATCCCTGCCCGTCCGGCGGGTAAACAGACAGGTAACGGCGTGACGGAACTCTTGGGGGAAACCCCCGCGGTCGCGAACTTCCTGGAAGTACGACAGCCGTATATGGGCTTGATGTCTTCAATGGCTATGTATCCCAATCCCACGGACGGTTCGGTACTGGGCGTAGACGGACAGTACGTCGGCGTACAGATTGATCCGCCCGCGAATGATAACGACAACATGTTGCGCTTCGACCTGCTCTTTCACCAATCGTTCAAGAGCAGCGGAAAAGTCGACGAGCTCAATCGTATAACCGAACCGTACACGTTCGACAACCAGACGTTTCGCTTTCCCGAATTGGCGATTCGTGAAGATGGATGGTTTGGAGTCGAATTCACATCCAAGCAAACAGGCGACTTGATGTACTTGCTCGTCCAGGTGAAGAAAACTCAGGATTCGCACCAGGTCGCGGCTAACGCTGATGACGTTGAGTCGTTTGCGATGGCCGGTGCATCGAAAGAAGATTCGGCGTATTACGTGTCAGGGAAACTCTTTCAGATCCCCGCAGAGCATGCCGCGACCGTGCGCAAACAGTTTGTATATGACGAAGAACATGAGCGGACAGGGGACGACGCGCGAGTATTTCGCGTGTTCGAGCACGCGGCGAACCAAGAAGACTCAACGTCACTAGATTTAAACAGGTTTGTGGAGTTGCATGAACAGTACGGCGTCGATCTAGTATCTGGGCCGCGGATTAGACTTCAGTCAGTCCCACAAAAGAGACTTGTCTTACAGCGAAATACAGCCGACGTAAGTAAGATGAACAATCTCTCCGAAATATTCACGCACTTCCCCATAATTGCCGAATACATCGAACAATTAGCACCGCACCGGGGCGTAGTTGCCGATGTCCGCCCCTTTAGAGACTCAGACACGGGCGCGTTGATAGGTTTCGACGGATTCTATCTTGGAGTTCAACTTTATCCCGACCCGAGCGGCGATCCCATTGGCCTCGATGCCCTATTCCACAGCCAATTCAACACAGGTGGCAGAGAAAAGACCTTTTTTCGGAAGGCAATACCCTACACATTCGATAGCCAGACTTTTCGTTTTCCTGACCTAACCTTAAGTGATGGTGGATGGATCGGTATCGATTTCACATCGAAAAAAACGGGCGACCTAATGCTCCTGTTTCTCGAAGTGGATGAACTCCAACCGGGGAACGTTCGCTTTGTTCCACCGCGTACGGACGCCACTGCCCCTCCGAATGCTCGTACTGAACTACAGAATCCGTACAAAATCTCCGCGAAGATTCTTCGTGTTCCTCGTGAACGCGCCACGTCAGCTCGCGCGTCGCTCCTCATCGCCGATGACATGAAGATGAACGGCCGAAGTGCGATGGCGTTTCGGAACTACACACTCGCGCCGAGGGAAGGTTCGGAAGCCACTGTAACCAACAACAGCTTCGGTGAAGTCGGTGTGCCTGGTCCCTCTGGCGGTCCCGATTTTGTCGCGAAGCCTTCAATGGAAGAATATTCGGCGTTGCTAAGCGCGCAATACGATGCCGAAATACTCTCGTCGCTCGAGGCGACTGTGGACTACACGTACTTAATAAGGATGCATACGATGATGACGCCGGAGCGCGCCGGAGGACTGTTCCTCCAGGAAAGCAAGCCCCATGTGTATTTGAGTGGCGGACGGATACTAATCGACGCCACGACTCTAAACCTCGATGAAACTCGCATCAGCGATATGTCCGCAACGCCGCTTCGCGAGATGCTCAGGTCTGTTCCCGTCTTCACCGAGTACATCGACTATGCACGGCGTCATGGAGCCAAAGACGGCGGCGGTTCGGCGGTCTTAATGGACTTTGACGGACGCTGGGCCGATGAAGAGACGATGTCCGGTTTCGATGGATTTGTGCTGGGAGTACGCATCGACCGACGAGAAGGGGTTAAGCAGCTTCAACTCAGCGGCGATTTCCATCACCAATTCCCCAAGCCACGCGCGCCGGAATCATACGACGACACCCGGTTTTCGTTCTCCGATCTCTGGCTGCATAGTGGAACTTGGATCGGGTTCGCCGACGACGATGGAAGGACAGGCGATACGCTTACCTTGTTGTTAAGCGTAGAAGAAACGATACCCCAACCGTTATCCGGGGATGCGGATGCGGTCACAAATATCGACTCGTTTACTGGCCTCTCCCTTTCTGACGACATCAATGCTGTCCTTGATATCGTCCCGCAAATCGAAGGGGATCAAGTGCGGCTAAGGACAAACCTGGTTGGGCGCGGCGAGCATGCCGCGGTGGGATGGACCAACGTCATCGCACGCGACCGGGAACTAATCGTCATCGGTTACGACTTCGACGACGCGGAACACTTCTCGCAATTGATCGGCAGCGGATCTGTCGGTGTTCCGCCTGGTCCATCGGATACCCAGGTCACAGGCGAGACATTTCACGGCATCGCGGTGCCAAAAGAGATTGATTTCCTCGTCGGCATCACACCTCAGATTGAAGGCAGCAATATTCGCCTGTGGATTACCATGACACAAAGTGAAGACTCGTCCACGCAAGGCGCAGAGCAACGCGTCTGGACTAACGTCATCGTTCGTAATGGGGATGGACTTATTTTCGGTTGCGACCTTGATGGTAGTTCGATGTTGTTGGACATTCGGCGGGCAGCGCCGTTACGCCAATAGAGGAAAGTATTCGGGTTGGTAGTTCCGACTCTGAGGCGGTTTCGCATTACAACTTTCGCTTTAAGGCGGAACTACAGACGAATCGTGGGAAAGAGATTAAACCTGTTTCGCGTTTTTCGCTTTGAGTTGATCGACTGCGTGGCGGACGTCTTGGGCGCGGTCTTTGTGTACGACGAGGATGGCATCGTTGGTGACGATTACTGCGAGGTGTTCGGCCCCGACTACTGCGACCGCCATTTGATCGGCGCCAGCGTCGTTGTAGACGATGCAATCGTTTGAATCGATCAGGACGGGATCGCCAACTGTGACGTTGTTGTTCTCATCGCTTTCGAGTGTGCGATCAAGCGACGTCCAAGCACCGACGTCGTCCCAGGGGAATGTTGCGGGCACTAGCAGAACGTGCTTGGCGTGCTCCATCAGCGCGTAGTCGATCGAAATGCTCTCCATACTTTCGAACACCGCCTGCACAGTGAGGTGATCGTCTTCGCGCAGGGCATGCGCCATCTTCTCCACGCGTTCGGCCATTTCCGGACGCACCGCATTGAGTTCGCGAATGAAGACATTGGCCTTCCAAAAAAACATGCCGCTATTCCAGAAGTAATTACCTTCTTCGATGAAATCTTCCGCGCGCTCATAGCTCGGCTTCTCGTGAAATGCGCTCACGGCGTGGACGGGCAATCCTGCTTTCACTTCCTCAACAGGCTCCGGTCGGATTTGGATGTAGCCAAACCCTGTTTCCGGACGCGTCGGTTTCACGCCCAGCGTCGCGAGACAGTCGTGATCTTCTGCCGCGCCCATTGCCCGGTCCACCGTTTGCCGGAATTGGTCTTCGTCTTTGATGATGTGATCGGCCGTTAACACCGCCATGCTCAACGCCGAGCCGTCTCCGCCGTATTTTGCGATGAGGTGTGACGCGGCATAGGCCAGTGCGCCCGCCGTGTTTCTCTTGTCTGGTTCCGCGATGACGTTGGCGTCCGGAACGCCTGCTCCTGATTCGCGAATGGGCGAAACAAGGTGTTCCCCTGTGACGATAAAGACATGTTCGGGCGGGATGAGTGGGCTAATCCGCTCGACCGCTTCCCCCAGCAGGGTGCGGTCTTGGCTCGTCAACTTGAGCAATTGTTTCGGCCGAAGTCGACGCGATACAGGCCAGAACCGTTCTCCTGCCCCTCCGGCCATAATGACGGCAACGCGTTGAACGGACTGTGTTTGTGACATTTCGAGTGCTCCTGGTTCGACGGCGAGTCACTGGATACTCATCTGCATCGTACTGAACGTCCGATAGATACTGCAATTGGCAAACACGACACGGCCCTCCAGGTCCACTTCTCTGAAAGCACGTTCCCCAACCTTCGGCGTAACGCGATGACTATCAACGAGTTGAGGGTCCGTGTCTGGGCATTCGGGAATTGTTCACCCCCCCATCCTGTGTTATCATTAGGGTCTGGCGACAAGAATATCTATGACGGGATGTGTGGCGGAACGGGTTCAACCCACCTGCCGGCCGACGTAACTGGTCGAGAGGTCGTAACGCTCCTGCGCAACTAGGGTAGTTCTCCTTCATGAACGGCATTTTCAAGCAAATCTCCCTTTGGGTGATCCTGCTCATCATTCT
>JAJDAB010000332.1 GCA_029262095.1 Candidatus Hydrogenedentota bacterium | reverse complement strand
ATGGTCTGGATTTCCGCCTCGGGCACTCCACTCGATCGGAGAATTCGTTCGATAACGGGATACTGTAGGCGAGCAGTCAATGCGGCACTCAGTTTCTGACCACCGCCAACGCCGAGCACGCAACCGATTCGATCACGATCGTACGTTGAATCTTCACCGATGCCCGCATCTTCCAGCACATCTTTTGCGACGACTAGACTGAGGAGCTGGCCGGAATCCGTTACGTCAAGAATATTCGGGGGAAGACCGAATTCAATCGGATTGAAATCGATCTCCGGGATAAATGCTCCCCGCTTGCAATAGGTCTTATCCGGCGCTGAAGGGTCGGCGTCGTAGTACTCATCAACGTTCCATCGGCTTGGTGGGACATCAACGATGCTGTTCACCTTTTCCATGATGTTGGACCAGTATTGGTCCAACGCCTTGGCATCCGGCATCAAGCTCGCCATTCCGACAATTGCAATTGGCGTCTCGCGAATCCGTGAGTGATGGGGTGTGCTGGTGCGTCCGTTACCGTTGTTACTCATTTGTAAATATTCCTGACTGTCTTGTATGAGTCCATACCAAAATAGAGTTCCGGTCTTGCAAGCCGCTTAAACATCGTCCGGCGGGATGAAAAATGTTTTTCGGTCTCCCGAGTCACGGACAAATCCGTTGAACAAAACTTCCAGTATCGTCGGGATTTCTTCGCGAAGCGGAGATTCCATGTCCGATCGAAACCACTTACGTACGACACCGTCGATAAACCCGAAGATTCCGTAGACGACCGTGTGAAAGCTCACGGTCTTTAGCGCCCCTCCGTCATCCATCGAAACGACGCGTTCCTTAATCATAGGAAGATTCGAGATGAGTGCCTCGTAGAAGATCGTTTGAATGCCGCCGCGCAGTCGCGTCCCTTCAGCTTGTATCAATCGATAAAGCCCATGATTCTCTTCGATAAAGGCGATCCAATTTTCGATAAACGTCTGAATCTGTTCGAGGACATCGTCCGATTCGGTGAATACGCCTCCAAACCGTTCCAAAATCTTTGCGCGTGTTTCCGTAAGAAGTTGCTCAAGCAAGTCCTCTTTACTCGCGAAATATCGATACAACGTGCCTTTTGCAACGCCAGAGGCTGACGCTATCTCATCCATCGTTGCCTCATGGAAACCCTGTGCGATGAACACCTGTAATGCCGCTTCGAGGATCGTATTGCGCTTATTGTCAGCTTCGCGTTTGCGCGGCTCTTCCGTAATTTCTGGTTCGTTTCGCCGTGCTAACATTTGTTGCATGCGTTGGGGGCTCACCGACACTTCGTCCACGCCGAGTTTCGCGGATTGGTTGATCGCGACCTCGAACAGTTGGAGTGTGGACGACCCCATTCCTTTATCCTCGAGATAACCGAAAACGTGTTCCAAATAGGCCGACAGCCACAGACCCGCTTTTTGGTCCGCCGATCGTTCTTCCAATGCGTTGCGAATAAACGCACGGAATTCTTCTTCGCGGAGTTCGCCGTCCGGCGAAAAGTACTCGCCCAATTCCGCGTATAGCGATATCTGACGTCCGCCGGATCGTACGTGCGCGATTGCCTCGTTCTTCATCTAGTGCGCGCTCCTAATGTGGACGGGCGTTCGCTAAAGAGCCCGATTAGACTGACCAGTCAGTCATCAATCCTAATCGCAGTAGCCCACGCTTTACAAGCAAGCCATATATTGTCGCCGTTTATAGGCTTTTCGTCTCGAATCTCGGACAGTTGTTCCATTTTGGCGCAATATTTGGCCATGCTTGTGAGAGAGGGAGATGCTTTCTGCCGCACGAATAGATAACAGATCGAACCTAGCTTGAAGGCCTAAACTGAACGAAACGTCACGATGTTGCAATAACTTCTGGCCACGAACCTCTTGTTTAGACCGCTTCGATTCAAGATCAAACACACGCGATTCACTGCTGTTGGAATTGCGGGACTTCGCGGGTGTGTGCGAGAATGCCGCCCTGTTTTGAAGTTTGTAGTGACTGAAGTAGTCACACTCCCCGAGTGCGGTCGTTACGCTTGCTCACGTTGGTCAGTTAGGCAAAGCGTAGGAGCGAATCCGTTCGTATTCGCTTACTCGAAATTCCAAGAGAAATGTAGATGAATTATCCTTCCATTGACACAATCAATCAGGTCTCCCCAATCGGCTGGTGGACCCCCGGCGATTCGGCCCCGATGATGTCGCCCAAGGAAATCCGGGGGTGCGTTTACCGCGTGCACGAGCCATTCTCGGTAGTCGTAACTGAAGGGTGTTACGCGGTCGTTCAAGGTGGTGAAGCCTTATTGGGCTCCATGAGTATCCGCCATGATCAAGCGTTGCCGTTGGTTGCGCATGTCAATGCCTGCTCGCCCGAGCGACTTGGTGACGACGCGTTCTGCCGTGACCACGGTGTTGAGTACCCGTATGTGGCTGGAGCCATGGCCAATGGGATTAGTTCGGAAGCGTTGGTCGAGGCGATGAGTCAGGCAGGCATGCTGGCATTCTTTGGCTCAGCGGGGCTATCACTAGACCGAGTCGAAGTGGCGATCGATCGATTGCAAACGAATTTGGGCGACCGCCCCTACGGCTTTAATTTGATCAACAGTCCCAACGAGAAGGGTTTGGAAGAAGCGGTCGTTGACCTGTATTTGCGTCGCGGCGTGAACCTCGTTTCCGCGAGTGCGTATATGGCGTTGAGTCTGGCCGTAGTGAAATTCCGCGTGCATGGAATTCACCGCAATGACGCCGGTGAAATTGTTACGCCCAATCGCGTCGTCGCCAAAGTATCGCGTGTCGAAGTGGCGACAAAATTCTGTTCGCCCCCGCCTGAAAAAATGTTAGCGAAACTTGTCGGACAAGGCATGATTACGGACGCTCAAGCGGAGTTGGCGAGCCATATCCCGATGGCGCAAGACATTACGGCTGAAGCGGATTCGGGTGGGCATACGGATAGACGGGCGGCGATTGTGTTGTTGCCCACACTTTGCGCGTTGCGGGATCGGTTGCAGGCAGAGTATGGCTATGCCCAAGCAATACGCGTGGGACTGGGCGGTGGAATCGCAACGCCGGTCTCTGCCGCAGCGGCGTTTTCAATGGGGGCCGCGTACGTCTTGACCGGCACCATAAATCAGGCGTGTGTCGAGGCCGGGACGTGCGATGAAGTGCGCGGGATGTTGTCGGACGCGCGACAGGCCGACGTTACCATGGCACCTGCGGCGGACATGTTTGAGATGGGCGTCGAAGTCCAAGTGTTGAAACGTGGAACGATGTTCGCAATGCGAGGCCATAAGCTCTACAGTATTTACCGAGCGTGTGACAGCCTTGATGCTATTCCCGCCGACGAGCGAGCCAAGCTTGAAAAGGATGTTTTTCGTGCGCCGCTGGACGAGGTCTGGTCGCAGACCGAAAGTTTCTTTCGTGATCGTGACCCGCATCAACTCGAAAAAGCCGCCGCGAATCCAAAGCATAAAATGGCATTGGTTTTTCGCTGGTATCTTGGCCAGTCGTCCAATTGGGCCAATCGGGGCGTGCCAGACCGGAAAGTCGATTACCAAGTATGGTGCGGCCCGTCTATGGGCGCATTTAATGAGTGGACAAAGGGCTCATTCCTGGAACTTCCGGCTTCGCGAAAGGTAGTCACAGTCGCGCACAACTTATTGCTGGGTGCAGCGGTGACAACTCGCTTGAACAGCCTGCGTCAACAGGGCGTACATCTTCCACCCGAAGTTAGCGCGATGACGCCTCTTGAGCTCAACGTAGTTCGCGAATACTTGTCCAAGCCCGTAAACGTGAATTAAGCTCGTTGAGTGGTGCGCAACCGTTGTCCTGTGAACATTGCGACGCTTGCCAAAATCAGCAGTCCCATCAATAGCGCCGTCCCTGTCTTCGATGCCGAAGGTGTCGCAGGAGCGGGACAACTGATGCCGGACGTGCCTGCAAAGTGAAAAAAGTTAAGGACGTTGATAGTACCGCCGGTGAGGATTGTCCCGGAAATTACGTCGGTTGTAAGGTCGATGGTGCGCAGGTTGTTATTCGTTGCGATGTGGACCGAACCCGATACGTCGACGTCCAGGCCGATGGCACCAGCCACAGGGACAGACGTCAATATGGCCGACGTGCCTAAGTCGTACCGAAATACGTTCGCATTGGATACGAAATACAGATCATCATTGCCACCGAAGATGAGGCCAAACGTATCGCCCACGGTGAGTCCGTCTCCCGAGTCTGCAACGAGCTCTTCGAATGCCCCGGTGGTCCCGTTATACGCGAGTACATTCGCACTGAACCGTCCCGCGACATAGAGCCGCCCGTCCGGTCCGAATGTAATTCCACTCGGGCCGTTCAGTCCACCACTACCGGCAGCGACGAACGCATCGATGAATGTGCCACTCGAATCAAACCGGAGGACTTCGTCGCTCGCCTGACTCGAGACATACAAATTGTCGTCCGGGCCGTTGAGAATATAGACGGGGTCATTGAGTCCGGTCGGCGTATCGATAAAGATATCAAGGAACGCGCCTGTCGTCTTGTCGAATCGTATGATTTGGTCAGTACCAAAACTCGCAACCAATACGTCATTGCAGCGTTCAAGAATACCGTGGGGTTGATTCAACCCGCTTCCGGACATGAAGACATCGATGAATGCGCCAGTCGTGGAGTCATAACGGAGAACTTCATGCGATAAATCGCTGCTCACGTACAACGTGGCCGAATGCGCGGAGTTTCCAAACGCTACAAGTACGAATCCCAACAAGATGAAACGCTTCATTAATACTAACCTCCGCGAATTGTTTGCAGCGCCCGCGTGACCGGTTTCGAGGAACTGTAAATGCCTCGAACCGCAGACAGCCAGTATGGTCTAGGAATCACAAATTGGTCAAGACCATGTGTCGTAGAATACGCACTATCGCGACTGACTCACGATGAATTCTCCGAAGTGACAACGCGGAGTCCGAATCGTAAAATGGTTAGATGTTTCCTTTTACAACGATGAACAATTCACGAACGCTCCTACCTCCAATGTTAGTGATATGCCTTGCCGTTTGCGGTGTTGCGTCTGGCGACTCTCAGGCACCCAAATTCGCGGACCTCTTGAAAACGGCGGAGCGGTCTCCTGTGGTCGTTTGTTTTGGTGACAGCGTAACCGGGACTTACTACCATACGGGCGCGTGGCGGGCGTACACGGACATGCTCAAAATCGCACTCGAGCAGGCATACCCGGACGTATCCGTTACCGCCATCAACGCCGGCATCAGTGGCAATACGACCGTAGACGCGCTAGCAAGAATTGACACGGATGTGATCGCTCACAAACCCGATTTGGTCACGGTCATGTTTGGTCTTAACGACATGGGCCGATTGCCGATT
>JAJDAB010000331.1 GCA_029262095.1 Candidatus Hydrogenedentota bacterium | reverse complement strand
GGAAGACCTCGAACTCATCGACGCACCCATTATTCTTGGTAATGCGTATCACCTTTACCTAAGGCCCGGAACGGAAATCATCAAAGACGCCGGCGGATTGCACGAGTTTATGACGTGGAACCGCCCCATTCTGACCGATTCCGGGGGATTTCAGGTGTTTAGCCTGGGCACGTTGAACAAGGTGACGGACGATGGCGTTCAATTCCAAAGTCACCTTGATGGATCGTCCCATTTCTTGGGACCGGAAAGCGCAATAGATATTCAACGGGATATCGGCGCGGACATTATCATGTGTTTCGACGAGTGTACGTCGTACCCCGTTACGGAGAAGACCGCTCGCGAGTCGATGGAGCGGACTTTGGCGTGGGCGGCGCGTTGCCGATCGCATTGGGAACAGCAAGCGATGGCCAGTCAGGCGCTCTTCGGTATTGTGCAGGGCAGCACGTTCGACGAATTGCGCAAAGAAAGCGCCGAACGAACAGTTGCGCTGGATTTTCCCGGCTACGCGATTGGCGGCGTGAGCGTTGGCGAGTCGAAGGATGAGATGGCTCAGGCGGTTGCCGCCGCCGCGCCACTGTTGCCCGAGGATAAGCCCCGATATCTCATGGGTGTTGGTCCGCCGGAGGATTTTTTGACCGCGATCGAGCTGGGCGTCGATATGTTCGATTGCGTGATGCCCACGCGAAACGCCCGGAACGGGTCGCTCTTCACATCTCAGGGGAAAATCAATATAAAGAACCAGCGGTTCCGGACGGATTTTGGGCCACTCGACCCGGCGTGTACGTGTCCGGTTTGCCGCCGGTATAGCCGCGCGTACTTGAGCCACTTATTCCGGTCAAGTGAAGTACTTTCGCTTCGGCTCAACACTTTACACAACCTATGCTTTATGCTAGACTTAGCCGCTAATGTCCGGGCCGCAATTCGGGCCGGATCGTTCCTAGAATTCAAGCGAGACTTTCTGAATGCCTATGGAGATGCGTAGCAGTCCGGGCTGGACTGCGCATCTAATTTTCAATGTGTGCTGGAGATAGTGCCCGCCGTGCATGACGCGACCCTCATGATAGTGTTGAAGTCCATCGCGCTCGCGCAAAACGCGCCGAGTGGTGGTGCCGAATCGGGGGCAAGCGGACCCTCGCTTCCTCCGTTTTTGTTCATGATCATCGCGATGTTCGCCATCATGTATTTCTTGACGATTCGCCCGAATCAGAAACGGGAGAAGGAACGCCAGGAAATGCTCTCCGCATTGTCGAAAGGCGATCGCGTGATTACGAACGGAGGCATATACGGGACGATTATCGGACTGAATGAAAAGTCCGTGGTGTTGCGCGTGAGCGAAGAACCGGCGGTCAAGATGGAGTTTGTCCGGGCTGCCGTTTCACGAGTCGATACGACCGACGACGCTTCTGAGAGCTAGACGCCACACCATTCCGCGCTTCCCAGTTTCGTTTACTTACCCCGGGCTCGCAAGCCCCTAATTACCGGAGCACTTGGTCATGAATCCACGCTATCGCGCACTGCTTATTCTAGCTGTTGTCGTCGTTGCGATTATCCAGGTCGTACCTACGGTCGGCTGGTTAACGCTTTCGGAAGATGAACGGCAAACCAGACTCGACCGTTGGAGCGAAGAAGACGCTTCACTGGAAAAGCCCGGCTTTTTCGGCGAAATCACACAGGGCGTTACACGCTGGGCTCAGTTCAACCGCGAGTTGGTCGTGAATCCAGGGCTCGATTTGCAGGGCGGGGTCCACGTGGTCGTTGGTATCAACCTCGATTCCATTTCAGAGGCCGAACTGGCGTTGCGTTATCCCGAGGATCAAGGTTGGACGCGGGAACAAATCGAATCAACGGTTCAGACGCAAGTGTTGGAGAATATCCGCCGCCGTGTCGATGAGTTTGAGGCGAAAGAACCGCTGATTCAGAAACTCGGCACCAATCAGGTACAAGTCCAGCTCCCGGGTGAGCGTGACGTGCAGCGCGCGATCGACCTCATCAAAAATACGGCTTATCTCGAATTCAAATTACGGGTCGGGGAGCAGGAAAGTTTCGACATTCTCAAGAAAGTGAACGATCACTTCGATGGCGAGTTCATGACCCGCCTGGAACGAAGTAGTGAATTCGGCGAGAGCGCCTATGACCTTTTTGTTTCTGCTGAACAATACGATCGCGTGGTGGCGATGGCGGCAGAAGCCGAGACAGTCGACGGCCTAATCCCGTCGGAACCGATCGCGATGGAAATTGCGTTTGGCAGGAAGCCACAACCCGGTGACGCGGATCAAATCGCGGCTGTATATGTGTTGGAGAAACTGCCTCTGGTCACGGGTGAAGGGCTGACGCGCGCAGGTGCTGGACCGGATATGCAAACGGGCGGCGGTCGATGGGAAATCAGCTTTGAATTCGATGCAGCCGGGTCGAATCGATTTGGTCAAGCGACGGAACAGAACATCGGTCGGCTTATGGCGATTGTGCTTGACGGTCGTGTTGAATCGGCCCCGCGCATTAATGGCGCCATTTACGGAAACGGCGTTATTTCCGGTGACTTCACCCAGGACGAAGCGATCGACTTGTCGATTTCGCTGAACTCCGGATCCATGCCTGTGGAACTGACGGAAGACCTAACCGGTGTCGTCGGCGCTACGCTAGGTGCGGATTCGGTACGCAAAGGCATTACGTCGACTGCTGCAGGAATCTTTCTTGTCGTTGTCTTCATGTTGGTTTACTACCGCGTAGCCGGTGTTATTGCGACCATTGCATTGCTGTCCAATGCCCTATTCGTCATGGCCGCGCTCGCTTACTTCAATGCAACGCTCACCTTGCCCGGTATCGCGGGTCTCATTTTGACCATCGGTATGGCGGTTGACGCGAACGTACTTATTTTCGAACGCATACGCGAAGAAATAAGAAATGGAAAAGGGATTCACGCATCGGTTGATGGCGGATTCCAGCGCGCGACGGTAACCATTTTGGATGCGAACCTTACGACGTTGATCGCCGCCGCGATTTTATTTCAGTTTGGCACCGGCCCCATTCAGGGATTTGCCGTGACCCTGAGTATCGGCGTATGTACGAGCGTATTTTGTGCGTTGATCGTGAGTCGGGCTGTCTTCGATCTATTGCTGCAACGTAAAATGCTGGGTAGCCTTACGATGATGGCTATCGTAAAACCAAACACGAAAATTGATTTCTTGGGCACGCGAAAAATCGCGGCCTTGGCGAGTCTCGTGGCGCTATTGGCCGGCGTCGCCATTTTCTCTGTGCGAGGTGCCGATAATTTCGGCGTCGATTTCACGACCGGCACAAACATGATCATCAAAGTGAACTCCGAAGATCGGGTCGATGTCGCGACGGTACGTGGCGATCTCATCTCGGGCGGATTCAGCAGCGCCGTGGTGACGGAGTATGGAGAAGCGGGCGAGAATCGTTTCATGATTCGATTGGGCGATCAGGATATCGACAACGTTGAATCCGCCGAAGGTTCAGGCACGAAAGAGGCCGTTTCAGCCATCGCAACGGAAATTCTTCAAGAATCCGTTGGCGAAGCAGGCAACATCGAAGTTGAGAAAG
>JAJDAB010000330.1 GCA_029262095.1 Candidatus Hydrogenedentota bacterium | reverse complement strand
ACCATCACATCGTGATCGGAATACCAATGTGATTCGGTATAGCGATGCGAGACCTTTGGCAAGTCTTCGCCTGGAACGCCGATAGCACGAGGGCTGTCGTAGAATCCCGTCGCCATCACAACGTTCCGTGCGCGCCAGGTGTATTCACGATCAAACATATCTTTGCCGCGCAGGACGAAGAGGTCGTCCTCTTTCTCAATGGCCGTTACTTCGCGGTAAGTTTCGATATGCAGGTCAAAGAACTTTACAAACGCCCTGCAATATTTGAGGTACTCCTGACGCGTTGGATTCTTTTCGGCGGTCAGTAGCGGGAATTCGGCGAGTTCCAGTTTATCGGTGGTTGAAAACCATCGCATATACGTGGGGTGAGAACACAACGCGCTACATACGGGTCCCTTATCAATCGCGAATGCGGTGAGTCCTGCCACTTTCGCGGCATGCAACACGCCAAGCGCTGCTGGCCCCGCACCCACCGCGATAATGTCCGCGATAGCATTGTCTTTTCCGTTTGTGCTCATAGCTGTTGTAAATGGTAGCACATGGCCAGGAGAGTCGCGCATCGGCGAACGGCACAAAAGAGGCGCGAGTCCCCGATCCCCGCCTCGTAGAGAAACGATTTAGCAACAACCGTTCTAGAATTTTATCCCTGTGTCGAAATAGAGATAGTCCGCGTCCTCATCATCCGTGCCGCCGTTGAATTCAAGCCCGTAACGGTGGACAAAGTTTCCGTCCGCCAAGCCTTGGCCGGTGAAGAGATGTTCCCATCCTACGCGGAAGTAGAGATTCTCCGTGTAGTCGTATTTCGCCCACAGGTGCGTGGTCGTTCCAATCTCATCGTCGGATGCTTGCGTAAGGAAACTGAGTGCGGGCGCTACCGGAATCCGGAACCCGCCGATACCGCCAACCGTTAGCGGCGCGTCGAACGTTTCCAATGCCTCGAAGTACGCGGCTTTGAATCCCAACGTGACGCTATCGGTGGGGTGTACAGTCGTGCCGGCTTTGGCCATCCAGAAATTCGACATGTCCTGGCCGATTTCGAGGACCAGGCTATAGGGCGCGCCGGGGAACAGGCGATTGAACGATACGCTCGCGTCGGCACGATTGAACGGGTTGGCCCATTCCAAGAACGATACGTCGCGGTTGTCTTTGCCCTCGAAATATGCAGCGCCCACAAAGAACCGTGGCGACCATGGCAACTCTTCCGCCGTGTATCCGATCTCTAAGTCGCCAGCCCACGCGTCAAACTCCGCACCATCGTCGCCATAGATACCACCGACCGCTGCGAATCCGACGCCGATGGCGTCCGCTTCACCGAATTGATACGCGAGTTCGAGGTCGTAGTCGAAGGAACCGGTTCCGCCAAACAGGCGCATGCCCACCGTGTGCATGTTGGTCGAGTCGTAGTCATCGAGTCCGAATAGGTCTTCAACCCATTCCAGCGGCGCGATAAAGTTTGTGTCGTTCAGGCTTCGGGGGTCGCGAATCCATAGCCAGTATAACGAGGCTTGGAGCGCGTCGATGCCCTTGTACGTGCCGTAGACACCGGCGAACGTTACGTCGTCATCATTCTCCGCAAACGATCCGCCTTCTGCCAGCATGCTGAAAAACGCATCGACCTCAAAGACGTCATTGCCATACGTGAGGCGAAGTCCATCGAAGGAACGGCCAATGATAGCCGTCGTGATGTCATCAACCAGCCAGCCCTTGCCCAGTTGCATTTCTTGCCGGCCAATGCGGAGGCGTAACGGTGCGCCAAACATTTCGCTGGCCTCGATGTACGCTTGATACACCTCGACATCATTGGTGGTGACCGCAGCGGCATCGGCCCCGGTAATGTAATTGGATCGAAAATCGGTTCCCCACAGTTCGTACGCTTCTAACTCGATGAACGCTGCGACATTGTTTGTAAAATCGGCGCGAGCGTTCAGCCGGGTCCGTTGTTCGACAAAGTCGAGATCGTTGAGTTCACCGTCCCAATCATACCGACTCTGCACACCGAATGGACCAATCGGACGCCGCGGAACGAAGAAGTTTGGAATGCGTATCTGCCGTGGACCGTTTGGCGTCCCGACGTACACATTGTTCCAATGTCGGATGCGTATACGGATTTCGCCGCCCACGTCGACGTTTTGCAGTTCCGCGTACGCGGACCCCATTAAAACCGATACCAACATGGACGCTACGATTCTCCCCGCTCGCATAACGCATTCCTCCGCTATTGTTCTTGTGTTATGTGCTGGCCTCCCGTTTCGTACCCGCGAAACCCGCCAACGTTGTCTTCGCTAGAAACTTATCCAGCGATTGGTTTAACGCTTCAATTTGATCGTGTAGTGGGCAGTGCGGGCCGTTCCCGCAATAATCCTTTCCGTAGGGACACATGTATAAGCTGTCCTCGCGATCAAACAGATCCGCAATTTCTTTTAAGGCAATACCACCCGGCTTTCGCGCCAACCGATATCCTCCGCCGGGTCCGCGCGTACCTTCGATGAGTTGCGCGCGCGATAGCTCTGTCAATATTTTTGCAACAAATGGCGCTTGCAGATCGCGCGATTCTGCAATTTCGGCCGCAGACAATCGGCGGCCTTTCTCTTTATGTACTTCCGCCATATGCCCCAAGGCCGCAATGGCTATTTGGGTTGATCGGCTGAGCATGCTTCTCTTCATTAAATGGGGGACCCTCCTGCAGGCGTGAATGATGCAACGTTCGGTCCATTCGATTCGCGACCTGCTACTCCTCCATTCCAAAACGCATTCTAGTATCAAGTCTATTCCTAATTCAAGATAAATATGTCTGAATATCTGCATTATAACTCTTTTCGGCCCACAGGAAGTCGACCTACGCGCCCCGGCGAACCGCGGGCTCGAACGCGTCGGTTCATTCATATTCCTCGTATTTACTGGGCCAATTTCCGTTTCAACGAAACCCTTTAGGAGTCCGTCCGGTCGATCTACGGGGTACAGCCTAATTGTCGAATACGAGGAGTAAATATGTCGTCTGGCCGAATCGCACTAACCGGAGCTACAGGCATACTGGGGAGCTGGGTGTTGGCGGAAGCGTTGCGTCGCGGATATGAGCCCGTTGCGATCATGCGCGACCGTACAACAGAAGACGCGAGAATCCGACTCGGTGCCGTACTCGGCCTAGCAGGACTGCCGAATGCAGAGCGCGACGTTGAAGTGATTAGAGGTGATTCAACGAAAGAAGGACTCGGTCTATCCCCGGCTGATCTGTCGAGCGTACGTCGATCGCTCGATGGGTTCATACACTGCGCCGCGTGTACCAGCTTTTCCCCCGCGCAGGACAAAGAAGTACTTGAGACGAATATTGGCGGCGCGAAGAATGTCATACAATTCGCAGCCGAAAACGACGTGCCACTCTACCATGTGAGCACTGCCTACGTATGTGGTCGACAAACAGGCACGATCATGGAGCATGATCTTCGTCACAACGCGGGCTACAACAACACTTATGAACGCAGCAAAAACGAGGCGGAACGGATCGTTGGCAAAGCGTTTGAGAACGGTAGAGCGCACGGCACGATTCTCCGGCCCGGCATTATCGTCGGCGCATCGGAGTCAGGTCGAATCTGTCAATTTTCGAACTTTTACAACATGCTACAGGCAATTGAATACGGTGCCATTCGAGCGATCCGTAATGGAAAATGTGTCCGCATCGTTGGCGATGGTGCGTGTACCAAAAACCTCGTCCCGGTCGACTGGTCGGCTCAACAACTTTGGGACGCGATCGAGACGGAAGGCCCATCCAATGCCACGTATCACATGACGAATCCTAATCCGCCGACGATGTCGTTTATCGTCTCATGGCTTAACGAGCTATTCGCGGAGAGCCGGGTGCGGGTTGAAATGCGTTCCGCACTGGACGATTCGGACGGACTTATGAAACGCGCGACGAAGCCATTTGAAGGGTACTTAACGGAGGAACCGGTTTTTGACCGCACCAATATGGACCGCGCCACTCGGCTCAGCGCCCAGTGCCCGGAAATCACCCCATCGTTCATGACGGAACTTTTTCACTATGCAAAGGCTCAACAGTGGCGCAGCGTATTCGATGTCCGCAAGCGTCGCGACGCGGTCAGTGGTATTTCGGAGCCGATCGTGCAACCCGCCACCGCAGCCATCCACCAGTAGCGGCGATAAAAACGAACAGTACGACCAATGCCCAAAAGCGGTCGTTCGGCAACGACGACAACACGACCAGCTGAAACACGGGCGATTGCATGGATTCGTTTGCATCATCGACCACGCATACATAGTCGCCACTATCCGATAACGCAAGATTGGTAAGCGTCAGCGTCGGCCCGATCGCGCCCGAGATTTCCGTCAACATCTTGCTCGGCGACTGCCGATACCACTGGTAACTCAATGGCGCATCACCTTGCGCGGCGACACCAAAAATTGCGCTATCGCCGACCGCCCGCAATAACCATGCGGGTCCATTGACCACAGCCGTGAGGCACTCGCCGATGCACGGATTGCCTCCAGGCGGACCCTGCGCATCGATCGACCATTGTACGTTCTGTGAATCGATCGCATTCGACCACCCGCTAATCTGGGCGACCGCATTCGTATCCGTTAACAATGCGTTCACGACGAGCGTAGTACTCTGTCCAGGCTGTACTTGGGGATCGGGTTGTTGGCTAATCCACAAATCGCTCGTGGGTGTAGCCACGAGATGAATCGCACCTAGATCGAGTACGCCGGTACCGTTGTTTTCAATTGTATACGTCATGGTCTGGGTCGCGGTGTCGGTAAAGGTCACCGCATCCACCGAACCCAGCGGGATTACTTGGCCGCGGCGAAGAGTGATTAGCGGTTGCTCGCCATTCGTCTCGTCGAATGATTCGACGTAGGCGACCATGTCGGCGAGATCGCCTGGAGAAAAATTGCGGACGTGCGCGCTGGCTAATGCTGCATCATCCAGTGTTGAAAAGAGTACGTCGTCGATGAAGAGCTGGCCGCCAAACGCTTTGCTCAAGACGATCGTGTTCACACCGTTTTGATACGTGACCGGTACATGTACGCGCCGCCATTCGGATGGGACGTAGTTTGGTTGGTTCGGTGTCACTCCGAGCGGCACTGCTATCGGCGAGGCGCCATTGACCACGACGTTCATCATCGCGCCGCCGTAGAGTAAACTGTATCGGACTTCGACGAATCCCGCGCCGGCCGCACCCGTCGCTACATCGTTAAACGCGATCGTCTCCCCGCCGTTGATTTCAACAAACTGTCCGTTATGCCATTCTTTCATCGGGAACCACGGGATGTCTTCCGCCGTAGCGCCACCGCCTAACGTGCCATTTTCCGCTTGTGACAATCGGCCACCCGTTGATCTAAACACATCAGCTAGAGTCGCTGCACTGCCGTCATGGAAGTAAGGAGCTGTCGCATGCACACCCAACAGCGTAGGCGTGTCGATTCCCGTTAGCGGACCACCGATGCGTTGGCCCGACGAGGCTCGCAGCGTTCCCACGTCGTGCATCAGCCCATCCGTGAACCCATTAGTCGGAATATGACACACGGCACAACCTTGCGCAGTGAATAACGATTCTCCCTGTACAGCACTCGGCGTGAGCGCGCCGCTCGGCGATCGCCCCGGGTCGCGAGGTAAAGTCGAGGCGCCCAACGACGACACATAGGCGGCGAGCGCATCCAGATCGGCGTCGAGATCTGCCTTCGGCGCACCGAGCGGGTTAGCGACTCCGGCATGAACGGCGTCGGAAAGAAAACCAGATCCGCCAAAGAACGCGCGAATGTCGTTCTCAAAGTCCTGAATTTCATCGAAATTCGCGGTCCAGTGTACATTGCCATGCCCGACGCCCGAACGACCGCGAAGATCCGTCGTGTTGCGAAACCCTTCGCCACGATTCGTGAAATCCCAGGTGCGGCCATCGTGACCGCCATCCGCATGACACGATGCACAACTGATGTAGCCCTCCGCACTCATGCGCGTATCAGCAGCGTTGTAGAATATTCGCTTACCCAATAGTACGTCGGGATGAAGGCGTTCTTCGGCAACGGTCGCTATCGTCGCGACCGGAATATTCAAACTTCCAGCGTTCAGGAACGAATTCGCGTCGAACTGCGAAGCGCTCCTGCCCATAAAGTTCTTGGAAAACACTTGCCCATTCGCAGCTCCCACGACTACGCTCTGCGGGGCGAGTCCAGTACCCCAACGGCTTTGCAGTGTGCCTGGACTGTTCTGGAGCATGAAGTCCAGCACGTCAATAACACCGATTTGGTTGTTCCCTTGCAGCGCAATAAATGCGTAGTCACCCAGCGGACTAAACGCGATAGCGCTCGGCGATTCGCTGTTATCGATGTCGAGCCGCCGACCTAGGTCCTCCGTGTTTGTGCCGAGGTCGATCAACATCGCCACCGCGCGAACTGTGCTGTCTTGGCCGGGTACCATCGTGGGCGCAAAGAACGTCCCGCGCGTTGTATTGTCCTTTTTGCCCACGACCCAGGCCCATTGACCGTCGGGCGTGATGCGGATTCCTGAGAGGTAATTCGGTACGCCGCGGCCGGACGCTGCACCGTCGTCGGAGTGATCGCGCGCGAGGGTGATGGTCCGTGTGAGTGTCATGCCACCTGTGAGCGAAACGTCGTAAACGGACCCGACGTGTTCGCCAGAGATAAATCGTGTTACGAGCGCGCGCGCACCATCATGCGTGACCGCAATCGCGCGAGGTGACGGGCCGAGTGCAACACTCCCGGTTTGGGTTCGCGTCGCAACGCCAAAGCGTGCCAATTCGCCGGTACCTTCAAGACTGACGAGCATGGATGTGGCGTTTGGCAACGGCGCAATTGCAACAGGGGCGGAACCGTAGTCGAGGCTGATGACGGTCTGCGCGTTGCCCGTAGCGGCGTCGAGAATTTCAATGGTGTCTGAATCTCGGCAGGCGACCCAGAGTGTGCCATCGCCTGCACGGGCAATGCTCTTTGGATGACGGCCAACGGGCGATTCCCAGATCACCGTTTGCCCAACTGTGTCGATAGCGGTGACCGAGTCGTTGTCGGGATTGACGGTGTATAGCCGGTTCGCCGCCTCGTCGAGCGCGATCAAGCTACTCGCGGTGGAATTCGATTCGGCGGGCGGCGTGATAACCGTGATCTTTCGTGACAACGCCGAAATCGATCCGTGGACGTCGCGCACTTGTACGGTTATTTGATAGTGACCCGCGCTGGCGTAGGTGTGATTCGCGCTTGTGTTCGCGGACCAAGCAGACACCGGCGATCCATCGCCTGAGTCCAAACGAAACTCGATCGCATCGAGATCGGGGTCATCACCCGTCCAGGAGATTGTGACCGGCGACCCCGGCGCGGGTGTTGCTGGATTCACCGAAACGGATGTCACACTTGGCGGTTGGTTACCGCCGGATAGCGAACCGCCGGTCGAAAACCGGAAGCTATACGGCTCGAGTCCGTTGCCTGCCGCGTCTTGTATCGCGGTTGTGAGAATTAGTTCGTAGGTTGTGTTCGGTAACAACGGCTGTTGCGGCGTAATGGTGAGCAGTTTGCCCTGACTAAACGCGTGCCACGTCGACACCGGACTGCCCCCAACGGGCTGCAAGACTAGCGAAGTTCCGTCGACAATCGTTTCGGTCCGTAGCGTTTCGGGGATTGATATCGTAATGGGGAGGTCGACGGGATAGTTTGTTTGGTCGGGTACGGGGACGTGATACGCGACAAAAGGTCCGCGCGTATCCGCAGCGGCCTGATGCGCCCACACGGCGAGCCCAGGGCCATCGGTTCCATAACCGCCAGTTACTAAGAGATTGCCAACAGGAAGGGCGAACTGGCTCGCGTCGATGACGCCCGGTACGGTGACCAACTCAAGCGCAACGTCGAATGTCCGCATGTCGACCTTATAGCGATTCATGAATGCGAACTCGTCCTGAAATGTGACGTACTGATTCGAACCCGGCAGATTTCGATTGGCGACGATTTTCAGATCTGCCGGATCGGAAAAATCGACGACCATGAATCCGGCCTGGCTGCCGACGCCGCCTTCACCATCGCGCCGTGGGAAAAAGATGTAGTGGCCGTAAATCTCGGGCCAATATCCACCCGGACTCCCCTCTTTCAGCACGTCTAGCAAGACAGGATTAGCGAGATCGGAAATGTCGTAGCTCGCGACGCCGCTACCGGCCTGGTCCGATGCCACAATCAGGATATTTCCCATAATGAATGGAAAACCGGTTACACCAGTTTGACCGAGGTGGTCCCAAGACGCCGTGATCGCAGGCCCGACCGGAGCGCCGCCGTTTCCCCAGTCATATACCCAATCATTGTTGCGACGCACGGCAAGCCACATGTTTCCCGTGATTGAATTGTACGTCCAGAAATCGTTCAACCCCCACGGCGATTGGGCACCGGCGCGCTGCACACTGCCGAGGAGTAATCCGGTTTCGCCATCAATATCCGCACGTCGCAATTGCGATCCGCCGATGGCCGTGCCTGCACCTCCGATGCGGAGTGCGTTGCCCCAGACATCGTGTGGAAAGGTGCCATTGCACGGATCGAGCGCACCGCCAAGACAGTGCGGCCCGACAAAAAGATATGGACCTGTCTTGTAGTATCCGTGCGCATGAAACCCGCTCGCCGACGCCGGGACTACGGTTACGTCCGGTCCAGTTGTGTCAAGATTTTCCAGGCTCACCACGCGCATACGGAGGTCAGCGCCTACTTGACTGCCCGGCGCTTCGGGAACGGACACGATACGATCGCCGTGCCAACTAATAATGGCCGTGCGCCCTTGCTCAGGTGCTATCGGCCCCGCAAGTAAATGGCCTTCGGTCCTTGTAACATTTGGAAATCCCTGCGCAATCGCGATGGGCGAAATCGCGGCAGCAAGAATGCATAGAACGACGATGGTACGCGCCGAAGAAATGTTTCGCTCGGCGCGGGCAGATTGAACAGTCAAGAGTTCCCCCTCATTGGAAAATGAACGTTCGTAGCGGCGCGGTTCT